>CANQHI010000001.1 GCA_947623725.1 uncultured Clostridia bacterium
AATACTATTTTTAATAATAGCCTTAATGGTATCAACAACAATAAACGTAGCCTTATTGACAATTTTATACATAAAATATGTAAATTCAATAATAAATAAGGAATAAAAATAACAACACATTCTGCTCTCTACCAAATTGCAAATGTGTTGTTATAACTATATGTAGTGGTAACCGCATTCACTGCGGTTATTCATTTCCTATTTTCATTATACTTTATATTTTTTAAAATGTCAAATATAAAATAATTTTGATAAATATATATTAAATTTGCATTTACTTTTTCACTTGCCCTTATTTTATTATAAAACTAAATAATTTGCAATAATTACTTCATCTTTTACTATAATTTTATATGACTTTTCTTGGACACAATTCCTACAGATACGTCATTGGTGCAGGTGGTGGGACTTGAACCCACACATAGTTTCCTATAATAGATTTTGAGTCTATCGCGTCTACCATTCCACCACACCTGCATTTTTTATAAATACATAATTACATATTAGCACAAATAAAACTAAAAGTCTAGCAAAATAAAAAATTTGTATTACAAAATGTCTTATAGATTTGTAGGCTTTGACTTTTCAACCAGCTCACAGAAACTTCAACAAGATTTCTTCCTACATCTACTATTTCAAATGAAATGTTCTACCAAAAAAGATTCTAGTGAAAAAATCTTCACTAGAATCTTTTTTTAGAGTTTCCAAGTAGAACACTCTTCTTAGAGGTTTAATACCATACCCACCTTCCGTATTGATCCACCCAATACCCATTGATGTATTCATTTCGAGCAATATTTCCATCTGGCTTTACATAATAGGAATATCCATTATAGTTAAACCATCCATATACTAACGCGCCCGAGTTGTCAAACGGATACGGTAATCCATTAATTACTTCGATTCTACCTTTTACACAATAACCATTGCTATCAAAGTAGAACCAACGCTGTTGAATCAACTTCCAGGTGTTTGTAACAATTTTACCACTTTCATCAACATAACGGTCTCCAACCCACTGGTTGGTTAAAATGTTTCCACCACTGCCGAGGTAAAAGCCTTCTACAACTTTGTTATGTACTTCTTTTCCGGTACTTCTATCATAAAAATACCAAGTTCCTTCAACATATACCCAACCTCTTGCCATTTCACCTTGTTTTATGTTTCCACTTCCTTGCGGATAAAAGTAATAAGTACTTCCTTGATAAGATTGCCATCCGGTTAACATTCTTCCTGTACCATCGAATAAGTAACTTCTTCCATCAACATTGTAAATGGTACTAGTCACTTTTCTACCGTTTACATAGTAGTACCAGATGTCTCCAACTTTTACCCAACCATTATTCTGTCCATGTGAATAGCTATATGGTGGATAATTGTAGTAATAATCATCATTGTACCAGTAATCTCCATAATCCCAATAATCTCTTTCATAATAAAGTTCATCTGAATATTCGGACCACAGGCTATTAGTTAAATACGAGTCATTTGAACATGCCTTAACTCTGAACTTATTACTTTTCTTATCTTTAAGATAAGAATTGAGGTTAACTACAGTATCATAAACAGTAATATTATTACTATTTATACTTACCGTATAGTAGTCAGCTTCGTCTACTTCATCCCATGTTGCCAATCCGTAATCATCTTCCCAGTATAAGCCGGTTGGTGTGTCGAGTTGACCTTTTAGGCGTTTATTACACCTTAATTCAACTTTTACAGTACTCTCATTAACCCGATGCCCACTCTGGAAAGTGGCTCCTGTAATAGAATACTGAGATTTTGTTGCAAAGTCATTGTAAAACACATAATTTTCCTTCGCAGTTACAGTTACACTGATCTCGGTCCTTTCTGCAAGTTCAGAATAATTTGTAGTGTATGTAATGTCATATTCATTACTGTGTGAACTTGTTGGTTCTACACTTATAATTTCACCCGCATTATTCTGATTAACCTTGATGTAAACCTTTTTCAATTCCGTTTGTGCCATTGCTTCCATTACCATAAAATTCGTGGTAAATACAAACAATAGTACCATGAAAATTGTTACTGCAAACCCTTTCCGTTTCTTCATTATAATAGACCTCCTTTTTTTGTTATTTGCCCTAATTATCGAGGCAAAAGAATATAATATGTCCATTTATATTATACCACTTTTTAGATTTTATGTCAATTTACATAAATTGTTAACGGCTTGATCTTTATTTGTTGTAAACCTTAAATTTTTTTACGAAAATTTTAAATATCTCTTTTAATTTTATATTTATTTATGGTAAAATCCTTTATAAGAAAAACTATATTATTTTATTTAGTATCATTTTTTAATAAATATACTATAAAAGGATGTTAATATGAATTATTTAATTAAAATAGAAGAAAAAAAATTAAATATAAAACGAGTAATAATTACTGCCGTTTTTTTTCTTGCATTTATTTCTTTTATATTTTTTATAATTAAAAAAAATATAACATATAATTCAATTTCAAAATCTGATGCTAATATAGAAAATAGTACTGAAGAAAGCAATAATATTGCTTATGAAGTAAAAGATAATTCAGAAAATAATGAAGAACCGCAAAATCAAGAGCCATTAATCGTTGATATTGAATCAAACAACAATTATAACTTTACTCCTCTTAATTCTGATGAATTATCAAGGTTTGATGGAATTTATAAAAAAAGTGATCCAAAAAGAATTTTTTTAACATTTGATGATGGACCTACAACTCAGGTTACTCCTTTTATATTAGATTTATTAAAACAAGAGAATATAAAAGCTTCATTTTTTGTTCTAGGATCTAGAGTAGAAGCAAATCCAGATTTAGTAAAACGCGAATATGACGAAGGTCATTTCATAGCTAATCATGGATATTCTCACAAATATAGTTCAATTTATTCAAGTAATGAAGCTGTTTTTAACGAATACAACAAAACAAATGATTTAATAAAAAATGCCATTGGCAATCCAGATTATAATTCATTAGTATTTAGATTTCCAGGTGGTTCTATTGGTGGACCTTATGATACTTTGAAAAAAGGTGCAAAACAGAAATTAAGAGAACAAGGAATCGCAAGTGTTGATTGGAATGCATTAACTGGTGATGCTGAGGGAATAAAAACTAAAGAAGCTCTATTTGAAAGATTTTGTAATACGCTTAATGGGCAATCAAGTGTTGTTTTGTTAATGCATGATGCTGCAGATAAAATTTTAACTTATGAAATTTTACCAGATATTATATCATACTGTAGATCTAATGGATATGAGTTTAAATCTATGTATGATATAATATTGAGGCAATAATTTTAACCAAATACTACGATTAATGCTCCTAGTAAAATAAACCAATTAACTTTATCTTTAGACCAATCGTCTAATGTAAAATCCCATTCTTCTCCATTGGTTGATTCGAGTATATCAACCAATGAGACTTTTACACTATCTACATTGTCAAAATTAAATCTAGTTTCAAAATTTTTAGTTTCCCCTACAAGTAGATTATTAACATCACAATACTTTGTGCCAACAAGCACTCCATTTTTACTATAATAATCTAACTTTAAGGCTTTACCTGTAATTACATCATTAGTAGTATTCTTTATCTTTCCTTTTGTATAACCATTTAATACTGTTGATTTCATTTCACTTATTGTTACTTGTGGTTCACTAATATCTATCTCGTATTCTCTTTTAATATAATTAGACTTTAACAATAAATATGATATTCCATTTGATACAAAATAAAATATTAAAAGTATTAAAAAATATTTAAAAAAAGTTTTCATTCTTTTCATAATTATAAATCTCCAATTGCTATATTATATCTTAATTAAAATTTTTCTTTTGCTATTTATCATGCTTTTACTTTTAGTTTTTATCATGTTCTTTTGACTTCTATCATTTAGTTTTTATCATATTCCTTTAGTTTTTTATGATTTTTATCGTTTCTTTTGCTTTTTTAAAATATTTAATAATCTTTTAAATATTAAATTTTTCTAAATACTCCTCCAACTTTTCCTAAAATTTTACAATCAGGAACTATAATTGGATCCATTGTACTGTTTTCTGGTTGTAGTCTAATATGATCTTTTTCTTTATAAAAAGTTTTTACAGTTGCTTCATCATCAATAAGAGCTACTACAATTGTACCATTTTCTGCTGTATTTTGTTTCTTTACTAATATGTAATCTCCATCCATTATTCCTGCTTCTATCATACTTTCTCCCCTTACTGTAAGCATAAAACATTCTGAATTTCCAACAAAATCTAATGGAATAGGAAATGTATCTGTTATATTTTCAACAGCTAAAATTGGTTGACCTGCTGTAATTTTTCCAACTACAGGCACATTAACCATTTCTTTATTTGAATAAAATTGCTTTGTATCATAAATGCCATTTTTATCGGTAATTACATCATCGCCTTTTGAATTTTTAAGTAGTCTTAAGGTTCTACCTTTTTTACTTTCTTTTTTTATAAATCCTCTTAACTCTAATGTTGTTAAATAACCTTGTACAGTTGCAGTCGAACTTAACCCAACTACTTTACATATTTCCCTAACCGATGGTGCATATCCTTTAAGCAATATTTCTTTTTCAATATATTTTAATATTGCTCTTTCTCTTTTATTTAAACCATTTTCATCTCTTTTAGATTTATTCATTTTCTTCTCCTTTGACTAATTTATTAAAAACTCATAATTAATATAGCATAAAAAAAATAGTTTGTCAAACAAAAGTTTTAAAAAAACATGTTCGGCAAACTAAGTTTTTATTATCAACTAATTCACTATTATAAAGTGCTATAAACTTTTCTGTAAAAATTTATGCTTAAAAAATATTTTTTAAATTTAACATTTGCTTATCTTTTAAATGTTTTAAAAGATATAAACAATTTTCTATCTCTGATACACTCTGTTTTTCTTCCTCTACTTCTATAAATCCTTTAATTAGTTTTAATTCTGTATTAACCTTTTCTAACTCAGAATGTTCTAAATAGCAAGTTAAAAATTTATATTTATCTTCCCATTTATTATAAATTTCATCTATCTCGTCAGATAGTTCACCGCTATCCTTTGATTCATTTATTACGCTACTTTTCAAGTTTTCTAAGTTATTGTTCATTTCTGAAATTGATTGTTTTGTATAATTTTGTGTAAAAAAACTTGTAACAAATATTGTTATTACTATAATTACAGTAATTATAAGCTCTTTTTTCATTCTTAATTTCTATCCTCATAATCAAATTTAGGTTTTAATAATGGATTAACCTATAACCTTCTTATTTTAATTTTTTTCTTTTTCCTGACAAAAGAAGTTTCCTTTTCCATCAATCGTAGCTATCAAGCAATTGTCTGCTTTTACTTTAAAGTTTTTAATTTGTTTTTCTAACCATTTTTCATCTTTGCCTAATTTTTTCAAATTATCATACATTATTTTTCCATCTATAATTAAATCATAAGGTAATCCTTCATATTCTGGAGTAATATTAAAATCTTCTGGAATGGTACCTCTTTTTTCTGGTTTTAATAAAATTGATAGATTTCCATTTGTCTCTAGAATAGCATACTCTACATCAGCAATGCTAAATACATTATTTACTCTTAACCTCTCTTGCAATTCATTTAAGTTCATTCTTTCCTTGATTAATGCTTTTTCATCTATTTTTCCTCTAAATATTAATATTGTTGGTTTACTACAAGTTAAACTTCTAAATCTCATCGATTTTAAGTTTAAAAAAGAAATTATTAAATGGGCTGTTAGTAAGCCTAATATTGGCACAATTCCATTGATTATTGGTATTCCTATTTCTGACATTGGTATTGATGCTAAATCTGCTATCATTATTGAAATTACAAATTCAAATGGTTGAAGCTGAGCTATTTCTCTCTTTCCCATGATTCGCATTACAATTAAAACTATTATATATAAAATTATTGACCTTACAAATGTAATTAACATAAAATCTCCTATTTATATTATGAATTTTTAGATAGTATTCCCAATTTATTCATTTTTATAACTTAAATAATTATCCAATTTATATTTAAATTACAAATTATAAGTAGCTTAAAAATGTATATATTTATAAATATTGGAAATAATTTTATTAAATTTATTTGCAATTTAAATATATTACATATATTTATTTAAAATTGTACTTAGGAAAGGAATGATTAATATGAAAATAAACAGATCTATTCAATTTATTGGAAGATTAATTACAAGTATTCTTGTTTTAGGAGTTACTGCTTTTTTTACACCTGGATTTACATTTTCATCAGTATGGATTTTAGCTATAGCCATTGCAATTTTAACTGTTGCGGATTTTTTAATTGACAATTTTACAAAACTTTATTTTCATCCATTTATAAAATTAATTATCGGATTCGTTTTATCTGGCATTGCTTTATTTCTAGTTCAATATTTTGTAATTGGATATTTGCTTTCTCCTCTTTCTATATTTTTAGGTGCTTTAGTTTATGGTCTTGTAGACTATATGCTTCCTAATGAAGAACTTGAAACTAGAGTTTCAGATAAAAAATTAGCTATTTAAAATGTAAAATAAAAAAAAGACTTTTGTGTAATTATTTTACCAAAAATCTTTTTTTATTATTTTGATTTAAGCAATTGCTGATTCCTTTTTTGTAACTTTTTTCTCAGCAACTTTTTTTGTATCTTCTTTCTTTTCTGCTTTAACTGCTTTTTTTACTTCTTCAGGATATACACTAATTTTCTTTTTGTCTCTTCCAAGTCTTTCAACTTTCATTATTCCTGTAACTTTAGCATATAAAGTATCATCGCTTCCTATACCTACATTAGTACCAGGATGCATTTTTGTTCCTCTTTGTCTATAAAGTATATTTCCTGCTTGAACTAATTGTCCGTCAGCTCTTTTTATACCAAGTCTCTTTGACTCACTATCTCTACCATTATTGGTACTACCTTGACCTTTATGATGTGCCATTTCTAATTTCACCTACCTTTACTTATTTTTATATAAATTTCTTTATTTATTCATTTTTAATGTTTTTATTATTCTGCTGTTTTAATAGATTTTATTTCAACCTTTGTATATGGTTGTCTATGACCTTGTGTTCTTCTTTCATTTTTCTTTGCTTTGTATTTGTATACTATTATTTTCTTTCCTTTTCCATTTGAAACAACAGTACCTTCTACTTTGCAACCTTTTACATAAGGAGTTCCAACTTTTACATTTTTATCATCAGATACTAAAACAACATTATCAAATGTAACTTTTTTTCCTTCTTCAGCATCTAATTTTTCAAAAAATACTACGTCTCCTTCTGATACTTTGTATTGTCTTCCACAACTTTCAATTACTGCGTACACTCGTGTGCACCTCCTTTATCTCATACTCGCTAAGCATAAATGCAAGGTATCTTAAAATATTTTAAGAATTTAGTTACCCGACTTAGGCGGTTTACAGTTATCTATTATACTATATTTTTCATGTTGTTGTCAACTATTTTAGCACAAAAAAGACTAGTACAATGATTTCTATTCTTTTTTATAAATAATGCATCTTTCTTTATATTCCCATTATGCAATATCCACTATCTGCATAAATAATTTGACCTGTAATTGCATCAGACATGTTACTTAATAAAAATGTTGCCACATTTCCTATTTGCTCAATTGTAACATTTCTATGAAGTGGAGCTTTTTCTTCTACTACTGTTAATATTGAACTAAAATCTTTAATTCCCTTAGCTGATAAAGTTTTTATTGGTCCACTTGATAAAGCATTTACTCTTATTCCATCTTTACCTAAATTTTCTGCTAAATATCTCACACTTGCCTCTAATGCTGCTTTTGCTACACCCATAACATTATATCCTTGTAATACTTTTGTAGAACCATAATATGTAAGTGTTACTAAACTTGCATTTTCGTTTAACATATCTAATTCTTTTGCAACTCTGGAAACTAATACAAAAGAATATGCACTTACATCTACAGCATGGCTATATCCTTCTTTACTTGTAAAAATGAAGTCATTGTGTAAATCATCTGTATTTGCATGTGCTATGGCATGAACTATACCATCAATTTTTCCATTTTCTGATTTTATTTTTTCAAATAATTTTTTTACAACTTCATCATTTGAAGCATCATCACAAACATAAGATTTTGAATCTTTGAAGTATTTAGTTAATTCTTCTATTTTTGACTTATTATCTTCACCCATATATGTAAATATTAATTTTGCTCCATTTTCATAAGCTGATTTTGCAATTCCATAAGCTATACTCCATTTATTTCTTATACCCATTATTAAAATTTTCTTTCCTTCTAACATCATAACTTTTCCTTTCAATATAGCAAATTTTTTTACTAGATTTTAGCTATATATTTCACACTTTTTTACTATAAGTTTCATATTCTCCAATATTTCTAAATTTATCATATCGTTGCTCAACTAATTCTTTGGAGCTTAATTTTTGTAATTCCTTCAATTCTTTTTTTATTTCTGACTTTATTTTTAGTGCAACATCTTCAAACTCTTTGTCTTCTTTTATTATTTTATCAACAATTTTAAAATCATATAAATCTTTTGCTGTTAATTTCATAACTTCCGCTGCTTCTTTTGCCCTAGAACTGTCTTTCCAAACGATACTTGCATAACCTTCTGGTGACAAAATCGAATAAATTGCATTTTCAAGCATTATAATTTTATTTCCAATTGTTATTGCCAATGCTCCTCCACTAGAGCCTTCTCCAATTACTACAACTATAATTGGAACTGTTAATTTTGCCATTTCAAACATTGACCTTGCAATTGCTTCTCCTTGTCCTCTTTCTTCTGCACCAATTCCCGGATATGCTCCTTTTGTATCAACAAAAGTAACTATTGGTCTATTAAATTTTTCTGCTTGTTTCATTAATCTTATTGCTTTTCTATAGCTTTCCGGATTAGGCATTCCAAAGTTTCTTTCAATATTTTCCTTTGTATTTCTTCCTTTTTGTTGAGCTATAACAGTAAAATTTTGATTACCTATTCTAGCTAAACCACATACTGTTGCTTTATCATCTTTAAATAATCTATCACCATGTAATTCTATAAATTCATCAAATATTATTTTTATATAATCTAAGGCTGTTTTTCTATTTGAATTTCTTGCAATTTCTACTCTTTCCCAAGCAGTAATACCATTCTTATTGTTACATTTCCTGTCTTTTATTGATGCATTTTTATTATTTTCTTTTTTAGTAGGCATTGAATCCATATCCTCCATATTACACTTTCTTATAACCATTTAATCTTAATAAATCATATAATGTTTCTTTCATTAAATTTCTTTCCACAATTTTATCTATAAATCCATGTTCTAGCATGAATTCTGCAGTCTGGAACCCATCAGGAAGTTTTTCTCCTATAGTTTGTTCTATTACTCTTTGTCCTGCAAAACCAATCATTGCTTTTGGTTCCGCTAAAATTATATCTCCAAGATTTGCAAAACTTGCTGTTACTCCTCCATAAGTTGGATCTGTCAATACACTTATATATAAATTTCCGGCTTTATCAAGTTTAGTAAGTGCCTCAGTAACTTTTGCCATCTGCATAAGTGAGATTATTCCCTCTTGCATTCTTGCTCCGCCAGAGCAAGAAAATATTATTATTGGTAATTTAAGATTTATTGCTTTTTCTATAGAATATGTTATTTTTTCTCCAACAACACTTCCCATACTTCCCATAAAGAAATTACTATCCATAACACATAAAACAGTTTCTATTCCATTTATTTTGCATGTTCCACATTGTACTGCTTCGTCCATATTTGTTTTTTCTCTAAATTTTTCTAGTTTTTCCTTATAATCTTGCATTTTCAATGGATTTACTGTATCAATATTTATATTAAACTTTTTAAAACTTCCTTCATCTGCTATGATTTCTATTCTACTCTTACAATTCATTCTAAAATAATGGCCACAAGTTGGACATATACCATTGTTAGCTTTTAAAACTTCTTTATAAATTATTTCTTTACAGTGTTCACATTTAATCCACTTTCCCTCTGGTATATCAACTTTATTGTCTTTTTTTATTATTGATTTGTTATCTCTTTTCTTTATTTTATCAACAATCATATCTACCTCTATCATATTTTTTTATAAACTTCAGCTTAGAATTTTATTTATTTTTTTATCAATTTTTTGAACTAACTTTTTTATTTATTAAATTAATTTTTTATATTAACTTTTTCTGCTTTATTTATTTCAATTTATTTTTTATATTAATTTATCCTTAGTTTCCCAACATTTTTTCAATAAATAAAGTGTCATAATTTTCTCTAATAAAGTCTAAGTTTGTAATAATATTTAATAAGAAATCAACATTTGTATCAATTCCTTCTATTACTAATTCTTCAAGAGCCCTCTTCATTTTTGCAATAGCTTCATTTCTATTATTTCCATGTGCAATTACTTTTGCAATCATTGAATCGTAATTAGGTGGTACTTCATATCCTTCATAAATCGCAGTATCTATTCTTATACCATTTCCTCCAGGCAAGTTTAAGCCTGTAATTTTTCCTGGACTTGGTCTAAAATGCTTTGAAGGATTCTCAGCATTTATTCTACATTCAATGGAATGTCCTTTAATATCTATTCTGTTTTGTCTATATCTTAATTTTTCTCCAACAGCTATTCTAATTTGTTCTTTTATTAAATCAATTCCTGTATTTTCTTCTGTTATTGGATGTTCTACTTGTATTCTTGTATTCATTTCCATAAAATAAAAATTTTTGTCTTTATCAACAAGGAATTCAACTGTTCCTGCATTTGTATAGTTTGCTGCCTTTGCTGCTCTTACTGCAGTTTCCCCTAATTTAACTCTTAATCTATTATCTATTACTGGTGAAGGTGTTTCTTCTAATATCTTTTGATGATTTCTTTGAATTGTACAATCTCTTTCTCCTAAAGATACTACATTCCCATGTTCATCTGCTAATATCTGAACTTCTATATGTCTAGGATTTTGGATATATTTTTCTATATAAATTTCATCATCTGAAAATGATACCTTTGCTTCTTGTTTTACTACTTTATAGCTTTCTTGTAATTCTTCTTCGCTTTCTACTACTCTAATGCCCTTTCCTCCACCTCCTGCAGATGCCTTAATCATTACTGGATAGCCAATCTTACTTGCTATTTTCTTTAATTCTTCATAATCTTTAACACTTCCACTAGAGCCTGGTATTACAGGTATTCCTGCTTTTTTCATTGTTTCTTTTGCATTAGATTTATTTCCCATAGCTTCAATTACTTTATAAGATGGTCCAATAAATTTTATGTTAGATTCTTCACATATTTTAGCAAAATTACTATTTTCAGATAAAAATCCAAAACCTGGATGAATACTATCTGCACCAGTTATATTTGCTGCTTCAATTATACTTTTTATATTCAAATAACTTTTACTAGATTCTGCAGGTCCTATACATATAGCTTCATCTGCAAGTCTTGTATGTAAAGAATTTTTGTCTATATCAGAATATACTGCTACAGTTTTTATATTCATTTCTTTACATGCTCTAATAATTCTTACTGCAATCTCTCCTCGATTTGCAATTAGTATTTTGTTCATTTTATTTATCCTTTCATAGGCTTTTATTTACTTTATAGATATAAATGATTAGTTATTCTGTAACTCCTGTAAAAGATAACTATATATGGTAAGTAACATTTTAATATATAAAAAAATGCTATAAACTTATCGCATTTTTTTATACTACTGCAAATGTAAGTTCACCTCTTGCAACCACTTTATCATTTACTGTTGCAATTGCTTCTCCAATTCCTATTGGTCCTTTTTGTTTAATTATTTTTACTTCAAGTTTTAATCTATCTCCAGGAACAACCATCTTTTTAAATTTCATTTTATCAATTCCGCCAAATAAAGCATTTTTTCCTTTATTCTCTTCTACACTTAATATTGCAACTGCTCCTGTTTGAGCTAAGCTTTCAGTTATTAATACTCCTGGCATAATTGGATTTCCCGGAAAATGTCCTTTAAAATACCATTCATTTATATCAACATTTTTATATGCAACCGCACTAACTCCGTGGAACATAAGTTTCTACTTCATCAATCATTAAGAATGGCTCTCTTTGTGGGATTATTTGTTTTATTTCTTCTTTATTTAGCATTGCTTTTCCTCTCTTTTTATCAATAATTTTTTTAAGCTAAACAGTAATCATAATTCTTCTTAAATAACACAAATATTATACTATTCTAAATAATGGCTTTCCATATTCAACAGGTTCTCCATCTTTTACATAAATTTCTGCAACTTCACCATCAAATTCTGATTCTATTTCATTCATTAGTTTCATTGCTTCAATAATGCATAAAATATCACCTTTTTTTACTTGACTTCCAACTTCAACATAAGGTTCACTTGTTGGAGATGGCTTCAAATAAAATGTTCCAACCATTGGAGATTTAACAATGTTTCCTTCTTTTATTTCTTTTACTTCAGTATTAATTTCTTCGTTACTTTTCTCTCCACTTGAATCACTAGTTTCATTATTTTTTACATTTGTTATTTCTTTAATGATTGTATTGTCTTTTTTCTCCATTTTTATTTTTACACCATCTGGAAACTCAATATCTATTGAGCTTAATTTTGAATTTCCCATATCGTCCATTAATTGCTTAATTTTCTCGTATTCCATTTTTTCCTCCTTTTCGCAATTTAATATAATTTTTTAAACTTATGTATTTCAAATTTATAAATTTTATTTTTTTTGCTAACTACGATAATATCCTTACATTATACTACTTTTAGGCTTAATTTTCAAATTTCTTTAAAATCAAACTTGCATTATGTCCACCAAATCCCAAAGAATTAGTCATTACATATTTCAATTCTTTCTTAATATTTTTATTAGGAACTACATTCAAATCACATTCTTCATCTTTTTCTTTATAATTTATTGTTGCTGGTACAAGTGATTTTTCAATAGCTTTTGCACAAATTATTGTTTCTATGCCTCCAGCTGCTCCTAAAAGATGACCAGTGTTACTCTTAGTAGAACTTACTAAAAGTTCTTTCTTTATTTCTTCAGAATTTTCTTCTTTTTCTATTAAACTTTTGATTGCTTTTGTTTCTGTTGAATCATTTAATTTTGTAGATGTTCCATGTGCATTTATGTAATCAATATCTTTTATGCTTATTTTACAATCATCTAAAGCTCTTTGCATTGCTCTTGTTGCCCCTTCTCCACTTGGGTCAGGTGCTGTAATATGATATGCGTCTGTAGTTGCTCCATAACCAACAACTTCTGCATAAATTTTTGCATTTCTCTTTTTAGCATGTTCTAGTTCTTCTAATACAACAATTCCTGCTCCTTCACCTATAATAAAACCATTTCTTTCTTTATCAAAAGGTATTGAAGCTCTATTGGGATCTGTTGAACTTGATAGTGCTTTCATATTTTCAAATCCTGCAACACATGATTCACACACAGCTGCTTCAGTTCCTCCTGCAAATATTACATCTTCATATCCATATTTGATATTTCTATATGCTTCTCCTATTGCATTTGTTGATGAACTACAAGCTGTAACTATTGAAATAGATTCTCCTTTTAATTTTAATTCAATAGCAATATTTCCGGCTGGCATATTTGCGATTGACATTGGTATAAATAAAGGTGAAACCCTTTTGTTTCCTTTTTCTTTTAACACAAAACATTCATTTTGAAGTGTTATAACTCCACCAATTCCTGAACTTACGAAGATTCCTATTTTATTAAAATCAGTATTTTCTTCAGTAATTTTGCTATCTTTCATTGCCTCTTTTGCAGAAACTATTGCAAATTTTATAACTCTATCTAATTTCTTTATTTGCTTAGGCTCAAAATATTTTTCTTCATCAAAATTTTTTACTTCTGCCGCAAGTTTTGTTTTAAATTCTGTTGAATCAATTTGAGTTAATGGTGCTATTCCACATCTATTTTCTTCTATGCCTTTCCACATTTCTTCAACATTATTTCCTATTGGAGTAACTGCTCCCATTCCTGTAATTACAACTCTTCTTTCCATTTTTATTTATTCCAACTTTCTCCTTTCCTACATTACCATTCCGCCATCTACATTTATTACTTGCCCAGTTATATATGAACTATCTTCTGATGCAAGGAATTTAACTGTATTTGCAACATCTTCTGGTGTACCAAATCTATTTAATGGTATATTGTTTAAGATTTGTTCTTTTACTTCATCTTTTAAAACTTTTGTCATATCTGTCGTAATAAATCCTGGTGCTATTGCATTTACTAAAATATTTCTACTTGCAAGTTCTTTTGCTAAACTTTTTGTAAATCCAATTATTCCTGCTTTTGATGCAGCATAATTAGATTGACCTGCATTACCTGATAAACCAACTACTGATGATATATTTATAATTCTTCCTTTTCTTGCTTTTATCATGTAATTAACTACATTTTTAGTAACATTAAAAGTTCCAATTAAATTGGTATCTATTACTTTTTCAAAATCTTCTTTTTTCATTCTCATTAATAACATATCATTTGTTATACCGGCATTATTAACTAATACATCAATTTGACCAAATTTACTAATAATCTCTTTCACAAATCTTTCACAATCATCATAATTTGATACATCTCCTTGTACTGGAAAAATATGAACACCAATGCTTTCAATTTCTTTTTTTGTATTTAAAAGCTCTTCGTTTTCACTTCTATAATTTAGTGCAATATCATATCCATCTCTTGCAAGTGTAAGAGCTATTTGCTTTCCTATTCCTCTTGTTGCTCCAGTAATTAAAGCTACTTTACTCATTTTTCTTATCCTTTCTTTATACTAGTTATTCTTTCTATGTATCAATTTAAAGCTAACTATACTTCCTAATTAACTTTTTAAATTTTCAACTACACTTTCATAAGTTTCTACATTATTTATATTAAAAATATTAACTTCTTTTTCTGTTCCTAATCTTTTAACAAAACCTGATAAGTTCTTCTTAGGACCAATTTCAATAAATGTGTCAATTCCATAATCAATCATTGTTTCAAGGCTTTTCTTAAATTTTACAGGACTTATTATATGTTTTGCTAAAATATCTTTTACATTGTCACCATCTTTATAAATTTCTCCATCAATGTTTTTTACAACTGGTGTTTCAAATTTATTTATATTTACATTTTCTAATTCTTTTCTTAATGCATTTGAAGCTTGTATAAGTTTTTCTGTATGAAATGGTGCTGATGTGTTTAACCTTATTACCTTTCTAACTCCCATTTCTTTGGCAATAGATTCTGCTTGTTCTATAGCTTTCTTCTCCCCAGAAATTACAGTATTACCTGTAGTATTAAAATTAACTGGAACTACAAATCCATCAGTTACTTTTTTGCAAATATCTACTACTGTTTCTTCCGTTGTTCCTAAAATTGATGTCATTGCCCAATCGCCTTTAGGAGCAAGATTTTGCATATATTCTCCTCTTTTTTGCACAAGCTTTATTCCAGCTTCATAATCTAATGCTTTACTATAAATTAAACTTGTATATTCACCTAAACTTAGACCACAAGACATTTCTGCTTTTATATTCTTTTCTTTCAATAATTCTAAGATTGCTAAGCTCATAGTTAAAATGCAAATTTGTGTATATTTAGTTTGATTTAGAACTTCTTCTGGTCCTTCAAAACTTATTTCAGCTACATTAATTCCTGTTAATTCTTGAACTTTATCATATACTTTTTTTACTGCACTAAATTTTTCATATAAATCTTTACCCATTCCAACATTTTGAGAACCTTGACCTGGAAATAAAAATCCTATTTTCATTTTTTATTTAATATTCCTTCCTACATCTTTATTCTTTGCCTCAAATAATGCTACTCTTATATTTTTTAAAATTATATTATTAATTAATGCTACCTTTAAAATTACAATACATTTTCTCTATTTAAAAATCTTTCAAATCTATTGCAAAACTCAGATATTATCAAATCATTATCTATTTTTATTTTGTATTCTTTAGAAATTGAAGTTGCAGAATATTTTATATCTTCTTCAAAGTCTTTTTTCGTAATATTTATGCCTACTCCAATAACTAATATCTTTACATTTTCTCCGCTTAGCTTAGTCTCAGTTAATATTCCGCCCACCTTTCTTTTATTAATGATCAAATCATTAGGTGGCTTAATTTCTATTTCTACTTTATAGAAATCATGAAATATGTCAACAAATATTTTTGCAATTTCTTTAGTTACATTTTTTAATTTATCAGCATTGCAATCTGGAAAAAGCACAATAGAAAAAGCAATATTCCCTTTTTGAGAAGTATACCAATTTCTACCGTGGGTTCCAACACCTGCTGTTTGCACATCTGCTAAAATAATAGTTCCGTTTTTTAATTCTTTATGGCCTTCAATTCTTCTCCAAACTTCTTTTTGAGTCGAATCTATTTCATCATAATAATAAATTTCTTTTCCAATAACCTTTGAAACTAATCCGTCTAATTCTATTTTTTTCAAGACATTCTCCTCTTATAATAGTTAATTTTTACATTACTGTTTTTATTTCTTCTTGTCTTTTTATTTTTGAAGTAGTAGTTTTAATTAAAGGAGTTTCTGTAATCATAATCTTTCTAATTGCTTTATATTGAGGCATTTCTTTATTAATTTCTTTTATCTTTGCATTTAATGCATTAAAAATTTCTTCATCTGTCTTAATTTTATATGCCTCCATCATTATCTTTCTGTCAAAAACTATTTTTACACAAATTCTAATATCATCTTCTGAATTTTTATTTGGCACACCATAGATAAATGATTCTTTAATTCCTTCTATTCTATTTACTAGATTTTCCATTTCCTCCGGAAAAATGTTTTTACCATTTTTTAAAACAATTACGCTTTTCTTTCTTCCGCAAATGAAAATATAACCATCTTCATCTATTTTAGCTAAGTCCCCTGTATGAAACCATCCATCTACAATAGCTTTTTGAGTTTCTTCTTCATTTTCAAAATACTCTAGCATAATATTAGGACCTTTTACTACTAGCTCTCCTATTCCTTCTTCATTAACATCTTCTAACCTAGCTTTAATATGAGGAAGTGCTTTTCCTATTGAACCCAATCTATGATTTTCATCTGTTTCAACTCCAATAACAGGCGAAGTCTCAGTAAGTCCATATCCTTGAAGTAAATTAAATCCTAAATCTCTATATCCATTTTGAACACTTGGATCTAATGCAGCAGCTCCACTAATTAATATTCTAATATGTCCACCAAATGCCTTATGTATATCTTTAAAAATTTTCTGCTTTTCTTCCATAGATTTGTCTTTATTTTTTTCTATTAACTCTTCTATTGCTTCTTTTTTTCCTTCTTTTTTTAATGTTTTCATTAGATTTTTATAAATGCCTTCATAAATTGCTGGAACAGATGTCATAAATGTAATTTTATATTCATTTAAGTTATCTACAATATGCCTAATTCCATCACAGAAAGATGTTTGGCAACCGCTATATAGTGAAAATAAAAATCCTACTGTGCACTCAAATACATGATGTAATGGCAAAAATGATAACATTCTATCTTCTGAATTTACATCTAATGCTGATGCTATATCCATTAAGTTACTACATAGATTTTTGTGTGAAAGTGCTACAACTTTTGATTTTGATGTTGTTCCTGATGTAAATAACATAATATTCATTTTATTTGGACTAATCTTGGCATCTAAAAATTTTCTATCTCCTTCTTTTATAAGTTTACTTCCTTTTTTTATTAATTCTCTTTCTGAATAAACCCCTTCTTTATTAACTTCTTCATCCATAGAAATTAATCTTTTTAAGTTTCCCGTTCCAACTGCAACTATTCTTTTTAAAGTTGCTTCATATTGTTTTGAATAAAAAATTGCTTCAATTTCTGATCTTTCTATAAGGCTTTTTAGCTCATTTTCTGGTAATGCTTTGTCTAATGGAACAACTATACCTGTACCACAAACTACTGATAAATAAGCAATTTCCCATTCATATCTATTTTCACCTATAACACCTATTCTTTTACCTTTAAGTCCCATATTAATTAATGCTGTTCCTAAACTGTCAACCATTTCTTTAACTTCTTTATGTGTTATTATTTTATATTTTTTATTTTCATCATCTATTTCTGATATTCTAATTTTATATGCTGGTTTATTACCATATAAATTACTTGTCTTTTCTAACATATCTTTTAAATCTGTTATTTTTAAATTTTCCATATTACCCTCACATTTTATTTTCATAAGTTTTATATTGCTTTTAATTTTTTTATATTGTATCATAAATTATATAACTTTTCATCAATTTTATAAATGGACTGATAAGTCGGTATAAAAATTTTAACTTCATTCATTTATTTTATAATTTATATTAGTAGAAGGTGTTTATATATGGTATTAATTGATAATAATGGAAATTTAATAGACGAGAAAAATATTTCTTTTAATAATATTAACTACATTAATTTTGATAATAAATATAATAAAGACAATCCAGCCTTAAAAATTAGTTTTAATAAAAACACTGAGAGCAATGTAGAATATATAAAAAAATTAATTCAATTACAAGAAAATAATGTTCACTTCTTAACTAATTTCAATGATGTAAATATTAAATATATTTTAGAAAATGCTAATGATGAAATAATAAATGCTATAAAAGCTATGCATATATCTAACATAAAAGAAAAATATACATTTATTTATGATAGCATATTTCATGATTTAGATATACTATGGAATTCTGCTAATCCTTGCAAATTCTGTAATAATGTATGTATAGCTTCAAAAAATAAAAAAGCTGCTCATGATGAAAATGGATGTTGTTATTCATTTGATTATTCTAAAAATCTTTTTAAATTTATTGATAATGTTAAATTGTGCAAATATCTTGGAAAAGATAAAAAATGCACTACTCAAAATATCTCTTGCAAATTATTTGTATGTAATTATCTTAAAAAAAATAATATTTTTCAAATAAATATGAAAGACAATTTACTTATTCAATCTTTCTTTAATAAAAAACAGCATTTAATTTTAAAATATAACTTTTTTAGATCTAAAGAAGAAATTATTGCTAAATTACTTGAAAAAAATAGAACTCCATTTTTTACATATTACATTAATAGTAATTATAGAATTTAAAATATTGAATAAGTAATAGCTTATTCAATATTCTTTATAATATTCAATTTCATATTAATTATTTAATTCTTTTGATAATTTTCCTATTGCTTTTGTTTCAATCCTTGATACATAAGAACGCGATATTCCCATGCTTTTTGCTATCTCATTTTGAGTTTTAGGTTCATTTCCATTTAATCCAAACCTTAATTCAATTATTGTTCTTTCTCTTTCCTTTAAGATTTTTTTTATTTTTTCATATAATTTTTTTATTTTTAATTTTAACTCAATCTCTTCTTCTATTGGCCTATCTTCATTTTCTAGAATTTCTTTTAAAGTAATTGTATTATCATCTTTATCTTTTCCTATTGGTTCATCTAAATAGACTTCTGCATTTAATTTTTTTATTGACCTTAAATACATTAATATTTCATTATCTATACATTTAGAAATATATGTAGAAAGTTTTATGTTTTTCTTAGCATTAAAACTATTTATTCCTTTTATTAATCCTATTGAACCTATTGATATTAAGTCATCTTGATCTACATTTGAGTTAGAATATTTTTTACAAACATGTGCAACTAGTCTCAAATTATGCTCTATTAAAATATTTTTTGCTTCTTCATTACCATCGTCCATCATTTGTATATATTTCTTTTCTTCTTCTTGACTAAGAGTTTCCGGAAACAAATTATTATTAGCTATATATCCAACTGTAAACATTCCAGAACCTAAAAAAGATATAAATCCTGACAATGTAATGCCTAACATACAAATTCCTTTCAATAGCTTAGCTTTTAAGATGTTCAGATTTACTTATTTAAATAATTATTGTTTCTAATAAAATAAATCAGACACCTTTGTTACTATCTACATATTTATTATATGCAGATTTAACTAATTAGTGCCTGACCTCTAGTTTTATTTTTTTCTTCTTATAATCCAGCCTTCTTCACATTTAATTGGTAAGTGAACCTTTACTGACTGGCCTACTTTTCCTGGATTTACAGTATTTATTTTTTCTCCTGTTTCTGTATCCCACATCATATCTATATTAAATTCTACAGGTTCGATTTTATTTGGAATTATTATTTCCATTTTATCTCCAACTGTTAATTTATTTCCTATTTTTATAATCGATTTATCTTCATTATATTCTAGTACTTGTGCTCCATACTCATATTCTGGATTATATTGTTTTCCTTCATATTCTTGGAAGTCTTTATTATTTTTATCTTCAAAAAAGAATTCTGTTAATCCTCTTGTTTTAACCTTTTCTAATTCTTTCAAATATTTCGTATAATCATAATTGTCTTTATCTTGCATATAATCATCTATAGCATTTCTATATGCATTTACAACACTTGCTACATAATATTCTGATTTTAGTCTGCCTTCGATTTTTAAACTTGTAACTCCCATCTCAACTATATCTGGGATTCTTCTTATTAAACATAAATCTTTTGAAGAAAGAATATATGTACCATTGCTATCAGTTTCAACTGGCATCATATTTCCTGGATTATTTTTTTCTTCAAGATATACATTATATGCCCATCTGCAACTTTGTGCACAATCTCCTAAATTAGCATTTCTATTTGCTAAAAAATCACTTAAATAGCATCTTCCAGAATATGCCCAACATATTGCACCATGTATAAATATTTCTGTTTCTAAATCTTCTGGGATATTGTCTATTAAATTTTTTATAGCATTTTTATTCATTTCTCTTGATAAAATTATACGTTTTGCTCCATTTTTTTGCCAGAACTTTGCTGTCATACTACTTAATGTATTTGCTTGAGTACTTATATGAATTGGTATATCAGGTGCTACTTCTTGTATTGCATTTATTACCCCTCCATCAGATGCAATAATTGCATCTACATTTATTTCTTTTAACATTTGTACTTGCTTTTTTACTTCATCATACATTTCATCAGGTGCATAAATGTTTACTGTTGCATATACTTTTCTTCCTATTTCATGTGCATACTCTATTGTTTTCTTTAATTCATTATTATCAACTTCTGCTCTACTTCTTAGTGATAATGCACCTGTTCCACAGTATACTGCATCTGCTCCATATAAAAATGCTTCTTTTGCCTTTTCAAAAGATCCTGCTGGTGCTAATAATTCGGGTTTTTTCATTCTATTTTTCCACCTCCAACTACAATATCGTCAATATACATCACTAATGATTGTCCTGGCGTAATTCTTGCTTGACTTTCCTCAAATTCAACTTTAATCTCATCATTATTAATTTGAACAACTTTTGCTTTAGCCTCTTTTGTAGAATATCTTGTCTTAACATTTACTTCTAATGGTTCCTTTATTTCATCAAATAAAAGTAAATTAATATTATTTATTACAAGTTCCTTTTTATAAATCTCATCTTCAGTTCCAACAATTAATTCATTTTTTTCTTTATTAAATCCTATAACAAATAATGGTTCCTTATAAGATATTCCAAGTCCTTTTCTTTGACCAATTGTATAATTATATAATCCTGTATGCTTTCCTACAATTTCACCGTTACTTCTTATTATATTGCCTTCTTTTGGCTTTAAAATTGAATTTTCTTCTAAGAACTTTTTATAATTTCCATTTGGTATAAAACATATATCTTCACTATCAGGCTTGCTTGCAACCGACAAGTTATGCTCTCTTGCTATTTCTCTTATTTCTTCTTTATCTTCATAATCAGATAAAGGAAATAAAATATGCTCTAGCATTTCTTTTGGGATATTCCATAAAACATAACTTTGATCTTTTTTTATTGATTTTGATTTTTTTAATACCCATCTGTTATACTTTTCACTATATTCTACTTTTGCATAATGACCTGTTGCTATATAGTCACACCCTAATTCTTTTGCTTTTTCATACATTAAACCAAACTTTAAATATTTATTACATTCAATGCATGGATTTGGAGTTTTACAATTTGAGTAACAATCAATAAAATCATCTATAACATATTTTTTAAATTCATCTTTTCCTTCTAGTATGTAATGTTCTATTCCTATTTTTTTACATATACTTTTTACATCAATGTATGAACAACATGCTCCATTTGGATATAAATTTAATGTTGTTCCTATTACTTCGTAACCTGCTTCTTTTAAAAGTATGGCTGAAACAGAACTATCGACTCCTCCACTCATACCTAAGAGTACTTTTTTCATTGCTTATGTTTAATTTCCTTTCTCACTATATTTTTAATAGATTATGAATTTAACGGATATGTTTGATTCTTTGATGATTCATGAACAATTCGATAATCTTCAATTAATTCATTCGCACTATTACTACCACTGATTTCATTAGTATTCTCATTATTATAAAAATTTTCAATTTGTTTTTCTATTGACCTTGTTAAATCTACATAATCTTTAAGTGGTAAATATTTTTCTATTATTTCTTTAGGAAAAACACTATAATCATTATAATTACTAATATCTTCTATATTTAAGTTATTAGAGCTTACTATTTTTGTGTCCTTAAATATCAATTTATATATCTTTAAATTTGATTTTTTGTGTTGCAATATTTGATTTTCTATATTATATGTATCTATTAATGTTAACACATAACATTCAGCATTTTCTTTATTAAAAATTGTAGATATTTCTTTTATAGCAATAAAATTCTTTAAATTTTCATCTTTTGATTCATTCTTTGATATATAATCTAATATAGTATCATAACTAAATAAAATTTCAGCTGTACCATGCGTATTGTTCATTTGATAAAAAGTAAATCCACATACAATTAGTATACTAAGAAGTAAAATAGTTATTAATATTATTAAACTTTTTCTTTTCATTTTATTTCATCCACCTTTTTATTAATTATATTATGATGCAAAATAATTTAAAAATTTTTTAATTAAATCTATTTTCTCTATAATGAAATTTGTGGTTTTTTATACATTACTTGTCCGTTTTCATCAATTTTAAAATTAATTGTAAATTCAAAGTGTTTTTCGTTCGGACTATATTTCCCTGCATTAAATTTATATTCTCCTTCACCTAATGTTCCATATAAATTTGTCCAATCATATTTTTTTATATACTTATTATCTTCATTTTTATATATTCCTGTATCTTTTGACAAAATATTAGAAATCTTTTTTACTTCTTCCCATTCATCTTTTACTGAGGATAGTCCAAGTCCTTCTGAACTAGGCCAATAATTAGTTTGTTCTATATGTTTTTGTTCTTTTTCTTTCTCTTCTATTATTTTTCTATTGTTTTCTCTTATTTGCTTATTTTCCTCTTCAATTTCTTTATTCTTTTTTATTATTAAATAGTCATCTGAAAATATATATGCATTTTTATATTCATTGTTATCTTCTATCATATAAGTAATTCCTGATGGTGTAATCTCTAATACTGATATATTTACCTTATCTTTTGAAGCGTAACAGTACCTTATATATTCTTCTGGAATATCTATATTACTTTGCTCTTTTGTTATTTTTATTTTTTCTACACCCGTAAGCTGTCCTGGATAAGTTTCACTCACCATTATATCTTTTCCGTATAGTTCAATTTCTTGCCCCATTTTAAAGCCTATATTACCTGTTTTTTTCAATCCACAACTGCAAAAATCTATACCATTTCCATAAATCATTAAAAAATCATCATCAGCTCGTACTACTACTGCTGTTATTTTTTCCATCTTATTATTTAAAACTCTAAATACAATAATTCCTAAAACAACTAATATAATACTTATTATCAAAAAGATTTTTTTCTTCATTTTTTCTCCTTCTTTTGTTAATTTTTAACTTCTTTAATTTTTTTATAGATGCATATATGATCAAACTACCTTTTCTTTTGTACACACTTAATACAATTTTCATTATTTATATCATAATTACATTCTTTTCCTGTAATGCCTAATTCTTTATTTGTATACCTTGCAAGTTTATTAAGAGTGTTATCACTTAATACTGTTTTAATTGCTTTAGCTTCATTTTCTGCATCTTCACTTGTTGCACCAATTATTTCCATTAAGAAAAGTTTAACAATATCATTAGCTTCAATTACTTTTTGAGCAATTTTCTCTCCCTCTTTAGTTAACTCTATCTCTCCATAAGGCTCATAATTTATTAACTTTTCATTTTTTAAAATATTAATTGCATTATTAACGCTTGCTTTTGATTTATTTAATTTATTTGCAATATCTGTTACTTTAATTTCATTTTTTGTATTTTTTAATATATACATTGCCTTTAAATATTCTTCTAAACTATTTGATAATTCCATTTTCACTCCATCTTTAATTATTATTTTCTTTCATATATCTATCTATTTTTCTTTCTGCTTCTTTCTTTTTTAAATCTTCTCTTTTGTCATAAAGCTTTTTGCCTCTTCCTATTCCTAATTCAAGCTTAACAAAATTTCCTTTAAAATATAAGCTAATTGGAACTAATGTATATCCCTTTTTTGAAACTTCTCCTACCAATTTATTTATTTCTTTTCTGTTAAGCAAAAGTTTTTTAGGTCTCATTGGATCTTTATTATATATATTTCCAAAATCATAAGGACTTATATGCATAGAATATACATATATTTCACCATTTCTTTCAATCGATGCATAACTATCTTTTAAATTTACTTTTCCAGCTCTAATTGATTTTATTTCTGTTCCATAAAGTACAATCCCTGCTTCTATTTTTTGAATTATTTCATAATTATGGTATGCTGTTGGATTTTTGGCAATTACATTATCTTTATTCATTAACTTATCCTTAAAAAAAATATTTTATAAATTATTAATCTATAATATATATTATTATATTTTAAATCCTTTAAATTTTCAAGTTTTTTTGACTATTTCTATTCTTTCATTACCTGAAATTCTTTAAGCAATTTTTTAAAACATCTAGACATTTTTTATTAAATATATTATTATTAAATAAACTTAAGATTTTTTAGGAGGCATATACAAATGTTAAAATTAGGAAAATATATGATTTCATTATTTATATCGATAATAATATTATTATTCTGTACTGGTAACATTTTTGCAACTTCGGTAAATACAAATGTTATCAATACTAATTTTGTTGATTCTGAATCAAGTAATTTTCAAAATAGCTCTAGAGATAATGTAACAGCTCCAATTAGCTCTCTTGATACAAATACTGTAGCTAATGTAGAAAGTCTTGATAGAATTGATTATAATACATCAAGTTTTGATTTTACAAATATTATAAATGTTTTGCTTATAGCTGTTGGGCTTGTAATTATACTTTTAGCTATTGCAATTTTAATTAGATTAAAAAGATAATTTTTAAAAGCAATATAACTTATAAAAAGTTACATTGCTTTTTTATTTAATAAAAATTATTCCTCATCATCATTATCGTCATCATTATGATCTTTCATATATTTGCAAATTAGTGCAATTACTACTATAAATATAATGATTATAATAATCCACATCCATACAGTTCCACTTAAGCCAAGTACTGTATAACCTGAAGTACTATTTCCTGAAATTATATTTCCAGTTGTTATACTTTCTGTTACATTTTTTGCACCATTACCAATATCATCAACTGTTTGACTATTAATTATTCCATTTGATAAACCATTATCAACCATATTTTCCATATTATCTATACCATTTTCTATCATGTCACCTTCAGATCGCATAGCATTTCCAACCATTTCTCCGCCATTCTCAACTGCTGTAACACCATCGCTAACTGTATTTTCAACCATATTACCTACTGATGTAGCAAATGCAAAATTGCTAATCAAACATATTGTTAAAATTGATAAGACGCTTATTATAAATATTTTTTTCATCATAATAAACCTCCTTTTGACTTTTTTCGTCATTTTTATTTTTAACATTTTAAAATTTATTATGCTCATTAAAAAAAATATTTCAATGAAATTTTTGTTCAATTTAACATTAATTTCATTGAAAATTTAGAATATCATAAAATTTGTGTAAACTTTATGCTTTTCCATTAGATCCAAATACATCTCTTATTTTATGTTTTACAGTTTCTTTTATATAGTCTCTTCCTAATCCTAAATATTTACGTGGATCAAATACTTCAGGATTTTCAGCAAATGTTTTTCTTATTCCTGCTGTCATTGCAAGTCTTAAATCTGTATCAACATTTATTTTTGAAACTCCTCTTTGACTTGCTTCGTGAAGCATTTCGTCTGGTACTCCTTTAGCTCCTCCTAGTTCTGCACCATATTTATTGCATATCTCAACATATTCTGGTATTACAGTTGATGCACCATGCAAAACAATTGGAGTATCAGGAATTAATTCTTTTACTTTTTCTAGTATATCAAAGCGAAGTTTTGCTTCACCTTTAAACTTATAAGCTCCATGACTTGTTCCTATTGCAATTGCCAAAGAATCACAGTTTGTTCTTTTTACAAATTCCATTGCTTGCATTGGATCAGTATAAATTGCATCATTTGCTTCAACATTTACCTCATCTTCAATTCCTGCAAGTTTTCCTATTTCTGCTTCAACAACAACTCCTCTTTCATGTGCATAATCTACTACTTGTTTTGTTAATTCAACATTTTTTTCAAAATCATATTTTGATCCATCAATCATAACTGATGTATAACCATTGTCTATGCATAATTTACATGTTTCAAAATCTGGTCCATGATCTAAATGAAGCGCTACTGGAATATCATGTTCTTCTAATCCTGCTAAAATCATATTTTTTAAATAAGGAATTCTTGCATACTTTATTGCACTTGATGATGTTTGCAAAATTACTGGTGAATTTTCTTCTGAAGCAGCGTCCATTATGGCTTGCACAAATTCCATATTATTTATATTAAATGCACCTATTGCAAATTTTTCCTCCATTGACTTTTTAAACATTTCTTTTGTTGTAACTAATGACATAATTACCCTCCTACTATAAACTTTTATTTTTTATTAATATTTTAGCTTATTATATTTCTATTAATATTCCATTGTCAATAATTACTTTTTAATTTCATATTTTTCTAAATCATTAATTGAAGGTTCATAAATCGATTTTCCATCATAATTAAATCTTGAACCATGACATGGACAATCCCATGTTTTATTTAGGTTATTCCAAAATAGTTCACATCCTAAATGAGTGCAATAAGGTTTCACTGCAAAGATTCTTCCGTCTTTATTGCAATACACTCCAACTTTTTTACCATCTACATTTATAATTTTTCCTTCGTCAATTTTTATATCTTTAAAAGTTTCCTTTGAATCTTTTAATCTATTAAAAACAATTGAGTAACTTGCTTCTTTAACCATATTTCCAAATTCTTTGTGATTTTTGATCACTTCAACTCTAGTAGATGTAAATACATCTTCATATCCATTTTTTCTTCCTAAAATCTTATCTGCTATAATATTTCCTGCAATATTTGATGTTGTTATTCCCCATTTTTTAAAGCCTGTTGCTACATAAGCATTTTTCCAAAGTTTTGAAAAGCTTCCTATATATGGTATTTTATCTAAAGTTATGCAATCTTCTGTATTCCATCTATAAAGAATTTTGCAATCTGGATAAAGTTTTTTAGCAATTAATTCTAAATTTTTATAACTATTTTCTAAATCAATTTTTGCTCCTGTTTTGTGTTCCATTCCTCCAATTATCACTATTCTATCATCACCATATTTTGCAGTTCTAAATGATATTTTTGGATTTTCGCTATTGATATACATTCCATCAAATACTTTTTCTTTAGTTTGCACAGCAATTAAATATGAAGTTTCTTGATACATTTTTAAAAAATAAAAACCGTGGTGCATTTATAATAGGATAATGAGTTGCAATTACTATCTTTTCTGCTTTTACTTTTGCACCTTCTGTAATTACCTCATAATAATTGTCCTTCTTTTTTATATCTTCTACCTTAGTATTTTCATATATTTTCGAACCATACTCTTCGATTTTCTTAGCTAATCCTATTCCATAAAGATATGGATTAAATTGAGCTTGATTTTTATATTTCACTGCTCCTAAGATATTTTTTTCTATGTTTATTTCGTTTTCTTTATCTGGTTTATTTTTAAACTTTAAAACTTTATTAAGTGGTATCTCTTTGTCTTTTACAAATTCAGCAGGATACCCTAAAGTAATTAATGCATTTACTTCTTTTTCTATCTCTTCTAAATATTCCTTTTTTTGTGTAAATATATAAGCATCTTGCAATTCTAGGTCACATTCAATTTTCTCTTCTTTTATGATTTTCATTATATTTAATATTGCTTGTTCATTTGCTTCTAAATACTCTCTTGCTTTTTCTCTTCCTACTAAATTAATTAAATAATCATAAAATAAGCCATGTCCACTTGTTATTTTAGCAGTAGAATTTCCACTAGTATGATTGCAAATTTTATCTTTTTCTAAAACTACTACCTTTTTTCCTTGCTTGCTTAAATAATAAGCTGTAGTAAGTCCTGTTAAACCTCCTCCAATTATTGCAATCTCTGTATCAATATTTTTATCTAATTTTTTATATTCTGCTTTATTAGTAGTAGATGCAATCCAATATGATTTATCCATTTGTAATCCTCCATTTTTTTTATCTCATTTTTATCTATTTTTACCAAAAATAAATTTTTTTATGCTAAAAAATAAACCATCATTACTTGTGTAATAATGATGATTTACTTGAATTTAATTATAATTTAAAATGTCAATATCAACATCTCCATTAATTCCATTTATTTTTCCTGTACTACAGAATTGCCATAAAAAATATTTTTTATCATAATCAGTTTTATCAGTATAATGTGCAAGCCAAATATTTTCAAATTCATCTTCATACCAAACTCTTTGAAGGTAATTCTTACTTCCATATAATGAACCTTTATAACCTTTTTCTTCTAATGTATCAACAAAAGTATGTGCAATCTGGTTTAAATCATAAAAACTTATATTACATTTTACAAATGAATTCCAACTTTCCCAGTCAAATGCAATTGGTAATTCAATTTTATAATCTTTGATATTATCAATTACAAAATTAGCTTGCCTCGTTGCTTCTTCTTTTGTTTTTGCATAAGAATAAAAATATAGTCCTACATCTAATCCTGCTTCTTTTGCGTTTTTTATATTTTGAACAAAATATGGATCTATTACATCTTCTGCATCATAATCTTTTTGGTATCCAAGTCTAATGATTACAAATTCAGCTCCTGCTTCTTTTACTTTCGAAAAATCAATTTCTCCCTGCCATTGTGATACATCTATTCCTAATTTATTATCTTCATTTTTATATTTTTGTAATGCATCACTAAAAGTTACAGTTTTCATTCTAGTAGTTTTAGAGTTATCTTCTTTTGTTACCTTTAAAACAAAATCTCTTTTTTCTTCATTTCCACTTTTATCTTTTATACTAAATGTCAAATTATAGTCTCCTATTGTGTTTAAATCATAATCTCCTATTATTTTTCTTTCAGGCATCGGATCTGCATTATCACCACTAAAAATTAAATTTACTATATCTTTTGAATATCCCTCTTTTACTGATATAGTATTATCCATATAAATCATAGGTTTTACTGTATCAACTATATTTATTTCAAATGATTTAGTTTTATTCTTTTTTCGAATACTTTTATAATCAAACGTTACTGTTTTTGTTCCTAATACTCCTGTATCAATTTTATTATCTTCTATTAATTCTCCTTGTAAATTTTCTATAAAATCTGATACTTTAACATTTGAGCCAAACTCAACAGTTAAGTTTTCCTTAAGAGTTAATGCTACTGCATCTTCTTTTTTCTCTTCTCGAATATTTTTAAATATTAATATCCCTATTACTGCTATAATTATTATAAATACAACTATAACAGATATTATAATTTTTTTGTTCTTTTTCATTTATTTCCATCCATTTCAAAACTTTACAATTTATATTATACTATATTCTTTAATATTATTCTACAAATTTAAAAATTTACTACACTTTAGGCTATTATTTTTATTCAAAAAACTAGACTTTTCTTACAATTTATGGTATAATATAGATGTGTGGTTCTTTTAAGTATTACTTGATTTTAGAAAGGATTTAATACAATGAAAACACCTATTAATAATGAATTAATGATTAATAATATAAAAACTTCTATGGAAATGGAAAATCAATTTTTAACAGCAAAAGATATTAATGTTTTAAATGATTTTGCTAATAATAAAATCACAATGGAAGATGCTATATCTAACATTAAACAAGATGCTATCTCTAGTTTCAAGAAGATGACTTTCTAATTATTTGTTGTGCAAAAGAAATTTAACGAAAGGAATATAATGTGTTTGCATTATATTAAAAAAATATATGTACGAAGCAAGAAATTCAATATATTGCTATGAAAATTCAAATATTTTAATAAATAAATTAGATATAAAAGACCCAGTTATTCTTTCAAATTATGAAAAGCAAATTGTAGCCATAAAGCTCCTTGCTCTTCACAAGAAAGGAATTACTGGGAATTTTGATGTAAATCATTTTGTTAGCATTCATAAATTTTTGTTTGAAGATATTTATCCTTTTGCTGGAGAATTTAGAGCTGAAAATATTGCAAAGGATAACTTTAGCTTTGCTGAATTTGAATACATTGAACCTGAAATTCATAAGCTATTTGATAATTTAAAAAAAGAAGCTTTTTTAGAAGGACTAGATAAATCTAATCTTTCTAAAAAGCTTGCTTATTACTGGGCTGAGCTTAATGTTCTTCATCCTTTTAGAGAGGGAAATGGAAGAACAACAAGAGAATTTTTAAGACAACTTGCTTTAAAAAATGGTTATTCTCTTGATTATCAAAATGTCAATGCTAATGTTCTTCTTGAAGCAAGTAAGAAATCAATTTATGATGAAGATGAACTTGCAAATCTAATTAATACCATATTAGATAATATTTAATTTTATCTAATATGGTATTTTTAATATTATTAATATAGTTATTCCTCTTCTGTATCAAATTGTGAATTATAAAGTTTAGCATATTCTCCATTTCTAGCTAGTAATTCTTCATGATTTCCTTGTTCTACTATATCTCCATGTTGCATAACTAAAATCAAATCTGCATTTTTTATTGTGGACAATCTATGTGCAATTATAAAACTTGTTCTTCCTTTCATCAAATTATCCATTGCATTTTGAATTTTTATTTCTGTTCTAGTATCTATGCTTGATGTTGCTTCATCTAATATTAATATCTTTGGATTAGCTAATATTACTCTTGCTATTGTTAATAATTGTTTTTGCCCAGCCGAAATATTTGATGTTTCTTCATTTATTATCATATTATATCCATTAGGAAGTGTTGTTATAAAGTGATGGATATTTGCAGCTTTTGCTGCTTCTATCACTTCTTCATCTGTTGCATCTGGTTTTCCATATTTTATATTTTCCTTAACTGTATCATTAAATAACCATGTATCTTGTAAAACCATTCCAAATATTGACCTTATATCTCCTCTGTTATAATCTGCTACATTATTTCCATCAACATAAATTGCTCCACCATTTAAATCATAAAATCTCATTAATAGCTTTACAATTGTAGTTTTTCCAGCTCCGGTTGGTCCTACTATTGCGATTTTTTGACCATCTTTAACCTCTGCATTAAAATCATTTATTATTATCTTATCTTCATCATATCCAAACTTTACATCTTCAAATTTAATATTTCCCTTTAAATCTCCAAGCTCTTTTGCATTTTCAATTGTTTGTACTTCTTCTTTTTCTTCTAAGAAATTAAATATTCTTTCAGCAGCTGCTGCCATTTCTTGAAGTGTTCCTGATATTTGTGCAATCTGTGCTATTGGTTGATTAAATTGTCTACTATATTGTATAAATGATTGTATATTTCCAACTGTGATTTTTCCGTTTATTGCAAGATAGCCTCCTAAAATTGCAATTCCAACATAAGAAACATTTCCTATCAAGTTCATTATTGGGTGCATCATACCTGATATAAATTGTGATTTCCAAGCTGATACATATAATCTTTCATTTTGTTTTTCAAATTCTTTTATTGTTTTTTCTTCGCAATTAAATGCTTTTATTATAGTATGACCTCCGTAAGATTCTTCAACTGTTCCATTTACATGTCCTATATAGTTTTGTTGCTCAACAAAGTATTTTTGTGACTTATTTACTATAATTCCAACTAAAAACATTGTAAAAGGTAATACGACTAATGCTACTAAAGTCATTTGCACACTTATTGAAAACATCATTACTAATATTCCAAGTACTGTGCAAATTGATGAAATTATCTGTGTTATACTTTGATTTAAACTCATTGATAATGTATCTATATCGTTTGTAATTACTGATAATATTTCACCATTTGTTCTTTTGTCAAAATATTTCATTGGAAGTCTATTTATTTTTTTTGCCAAATCATTTCTCATTTGATAAGTTACTCTTTGCGCTACTCTTGTCATTAAAAATCCTTGTATTGTAGAAAAAGTCATACTCAAGACATATAGTGATAAAAGCATTAAAAGAATATGTGCAATTTTTTCAAAATTGATTCCACTTCCACCCGAAAGTTTACTAGTTAATCCAAGATATATCTCAGTCGTGGCATTTCCTAGTATTTTAGGTCCAACTATATTAAAAATCGTTCCAGCTACTGCAAATATCATTATTATAATTAATAACCATTTATATTTTTGTAAATAATAGCTAAATAATTTTGATATGGAACCTTTAAAATCTTTTGCTCTTTGGATTTTGCCCTGTCTTCTTGGTCCTCGCATCGGTCCTCCCATTGGTCCTGGCATAGCTACTTACATCTCCTTCCTTTTTAGTTCTTCTTCAGATAATTGCGAAGTTGCTATTTGCTTATATGTTTCACAACTTTCCATAAGTTCATCATGTGTTCCAATTCCTACTATTTTTCCTTCTTCTAAAACTATTATTTGCTCTGCATTAAGTATTGTACTAACTCTCTGAGCAACTATAATTACTGTTTTTCCTTCCGTTTTTTCTTTTAAAGCTTCTCTTAAATTTCTATCAGTTTTCAAATCCAATGCTGAAAAGCTGTCATCAAATATAAATATTTCTGGATCTATTGCTAAAGCTCTTGCTATTGATAAACGTTGTTTTTGTCCTCCTGACACATTATTTCCACCTTGTGCTATTTCCGACTTAAATTTATCTTCTTTATTATTAATAAATTCTGTTGCTTGTGCAATATCTGCTGCTTTTTCCATTTCTTCATCTGATATATCTTTTCCATATTTTATATTTGATTCAATTGTTCCAGAGAAAAGCATTCCTTTTTGTGGTACAAAACCAATTCTTTTTCTTAATTCTTTTTGTGATACATCTTTTATATTTGCACCATCAACCAAAATTTCTCCACTTGTTACATCATAAAACCTAGGAATCAAATTAACAATCGTAGACTTTCCACTTCCTGTACTTCCTATTATTGCAGTGGTTTCTCCAGCCTTTGCTGTAAAAGTTATATTGTTTAATACATCTGTATCAGCCTCTGGATATTTGAATGATACATCTTTAAATTCTACTGTTCCCTTTTTATTTTCATCAAATTTAGCTTGCTCGTTTTCTGGTTTATCTTTAATTTCTGGTTCTTTTTCAATTATTTCATTTATACGGTTAGCAGAAACAGCTGCTCTTGGAAGTATTATTGATATCATTGAAATCATCAAGAAACTCATGATGATCTGCATTGCATATTGTAAAAATGCCATCATATCTCCAACCTGCATTACACCACTATTAATATTGTGTCCTCCTACCCAGATTATAAGTAAAATAATACTTTGCATTATTAATGTCATAATTGGCATCATTAAACTCATTACTCTATTTACAAATATACTACTTTTCATTAAATCTTGATTGGCTGTTTCAAAACGATTCTCTTCTCTTTTTTGTGTATTGAATGCTCTTATTACTGGTATTCCTGTTAGTATTTCTCTTGACACTAAGTTAAGTTTATCAATTAATTTTTGCATTAACTTAAATCTTGGCATTGTTGCTCCAAATAATGTACCTACCACTATAATTATTAAGACTACTGCTAATCCTATAATCCATGCCATTGACAAATTACTTGTTGATATTACTGTGATTAGTCCACCTATTGCAATTATTGGTCCATAAACCACTACTCTAAATAAAATTGCAAGAAGATCTTGTATTCTTTGAATATCGTTTGTATTTCTTGTTATAAGAGAGGCTGCTCCAAACTCACTGAATTCTTTAGTTGAAAAGCTTAATGTTTTCTTAAATACTTTGTCTCTTAAGTCTTTTCCAAATTGAGCAGCTACTCTTGATGAATAATACATAATAAGTATTGCACACACCATACTAACTAGTGCAACACCTAACATTTGTGCACCAGTTTTTAATATATACATATTTGAAATATTAGTTGTATTTATTCCTATAGCTTCATATTCTGTTTTTATAAAAGCTATAGCTGACTGTTCTTTTATAGATTCTGACATTGTATCTATTTGTTTATTTATTCCATTTAAAAGATTGCTCATAACTTCTTCTGGAAGTATTTTTAATATTTGAAATATGTCATTTGATTCAAAAATTTGTTCATTAATATTATTGTTACTATTAAGTATTGAACTTTTAATAGATTGTTTGATTTGTTCTTTATATTCTTCATTTTCAAGAATATTCATTACCATTAATGGAGTAGATAAATTTTTTTCAAGTTCTTCTTTTTCTTGTTTTGTAAGCTCTTTTAATTTATAAATATCTTCATTTTCCACACTAGGATATTTTGTAATATTATCTTCATTTTTTTCTATTTTTTCATATGCTGATAAAATTTTATTATAGTCAACAGAAAAATTTTTAATATTATCTAAAGTAGATTTTCTTATGGCTTCTGGTAATGGATTTTCAATCCCACCTTGTTGAATTCCAACATTTACGATTTGCGATGTAAAGTTGGGAAGTTTCAAGTCTGCTCCTGCTTGTATACACAAAAGTATAAAAATTATCAATAATGATTTCCATGATCTTTTTAAGTTTTTTAATAGTTTTAGCATCTTTATTTATATAACTAAAATTATAGATTTATAATATTTACATTTTTATATATTTAATTTTTGCGATTTTTATATATTTAACTTTTCAAATTTATAATATATTGTATTTTTAATATTTTATATATTTAATCTTTGCAATTTATGTATATTTAGATTTTACGATTTATATATAATTTAATATAAAACTATAATTTTAACCATATTCTCCTTGTATAATTATTTAGGTTTTTTATGGATTTACCTATAAACCCTTATATTCAATAATATTAAATTATAAATAACTTATTAGCTTTTGTCAAATAACAATTTTTCAAATTCTATAACACTCATCACCTATAAAATTGCATTTTTTCATATAATTCAATTTTGTCCTTTTACTTAATCTTGATATTGTAAATTTTTTGTGAACTATTGAATAAATAGTGTCCTATTATAAACCATATTCATTATAAAATATAGTTTAAATAGGACGATTTTGTTATTTTTTCAAATATAAGTCTTACCTTATTTAGATTTTTTATAATATATGATATACTCTGAATCATCACAATTCATAACTATTTCATATTCAATCTTTTTATTAATTCTTTCATTAGTTGTTAACAAATCTTCATTGCTATCGTCTATATTTTTTCCTAGACTATCAATGATTTCATCAATAATACTTTTTTCTCTTTCATTTGAGTCATCTTTATCATACTTCAATATTATGCCTCGATTCTCTTTATAAAATTATATATCGGATATATATGCTGATATAAAGTTTCTTATTATTTTAAATTTTTGAATATTTATATTTAACATTTATAGATTCTCTTTTTAACTTTCCAGTTAAATTTCCTTCTGTTTCTAAAAAATTATATCCAGATATCTTTTTTTCTAAGTTACTCACATTATATTGTTCATTAATCATTCCTAATATTTTTTCTGAAGCTGCAATTGTTTTATTTGTTTCAGCTTCAATATATTCAATATTTATTCCTTTAGAAGGTAAATCAATTTTTAATGTTTCACTCTCTGAGCAATTATTATTGTTATCAATTGTTCTTATATGTAAATAATAATCTTTATCCCAATTAATGTTTTCTAAAATAATTGATTCTTCATCAAACTTATTTATTTCATCATTAACTGTATCTTTTTCAATATTATTTATTTTATAACAATATCCTTGAGTTCCAGATTCTGAATAAAATTTCAAAGTCTTGTTTTTATTTTTATTTTCAATTAAATATTCATATTTATTGCCATTATCTTTTGGCTTTTCAAAGCTAATACACACACTATTATTGGTATTATTTATCTTGACATCTATATCTTTAATATTATCCGGTGATTTAATATCTTTTGTGTTTAGACTAACAATTTTATTTGAATTAAATACCATCCCTGGTTCAACTGAATTAATTAAATTTAGCCCATTTATTGTATTTTCATATACATTACTCCCTTTTTCAACTTTTACTGTTGAAATTTCATTAGTTTCTTCTTGTATGGAAGCTAAATCTACATTTGAATTAATTTTTATTAATATTATTGAAAAAATTATTATGATTATAGCAATTAAACTTTTTATCTTTTGTTTAAAAGAAACTTTCATAAAATTCTCCTTTCTTTTAAACATTATTCTTGACAAGAATTATCCAGAATCTGTTGCCAAATTCTGGATATATTATAATTGTCTTGTTTTAATTTGTCAATACTTTTTTTGTTAAATTTTAACATTTTCTTTTAAATTTTTATATTAATTTTGATTTGCTATTTCCAATTTTACCATTCATTTATATAATTTTATAGTTTTGATTGCTTTGTTTTATAAAAAAATTCTATTTTTTATAGATTTTTTTCTTGAGATTTTTATAGAAGATCAAATTGTTCTTTATTAATTAGAACACCACTACTTGCTGCAGCTGCTGATGTTGTTACATTACCCAACATTCTGATTTTTTTATCTGTTATATTAACTACAATTGGAAATATACCATCTATTATATCTTCTCTTTTAAAATATTTTTCATCAATTATATATCCCTTTGTTTCAAGATTTTTGATAAAATCTTTTCTTTCTTCTTTATTTCTAATATCTACATACTTTTCCTCTTTCATACATTACCTCTATAATTTTCATATATTACATTTTTATTATTATCATACAAATTGAATATAATTGTTAAATCATATTGAATTTATTAAAACTTATTAATCATTATTGCTTTTTAAATTATTATAAAAATTTTTCTTATATTCTTCTATTTTTTCATTATCAACTTTTCCAATCTTGAACAATATTTGCTCGTTTGATATTTTATATATTACATCTGTTTTTACTATACTGTCTTTATGTAAATTATTTATATTGCCTTTCTCTAATAATTTATTTGAATTAAATTTTAGTTTTTCTAGATTAGAAGATATAAGCATTCCTCTTGTTCTTTTATCCAATTCTCTGCATTCCCTTTATGCCATTCTTCTTCAACTGGATATTCTTCAAATGCTTCTTTTACATCTTTAACTTTGCCATATTTATATGCAGTTTTTAAGAAATCGCTTATTTCTTCTTTCATAGAAACAATTTACCTTTCTATTTTTTTATTTAATAATTTTTGTTATCTATTAATGGTCTGCAAGTGGTTTCATTGTTGGGAATAGTAATACGTCTCTTATTGAAGCTGAATCAGTTAAAAGCATAACTAATCTATCAATTCCCATACCCATTCCTCCTGTAGGTGGAAGTCCAATTTCTAAGGCATTGATATAATCTTCATCCATCATTCCTGCTTCTTCATCACCGTTTTCTCTATTTTTAATTTCATTCAAAAATCTTTCATATTGATCTATTGGATCATTTAATTCTGAAAAGGCATTAGCATATTCTCTACCAGCTATAAATAATTCAAATCTTTGTGTCATTTCTGGCTTTCCTTTTACTTTCTTAGCAAGAGGTGAATTTTCTATTGGATATTCATATACAAATGTTGGTTGAATTAAAGTTTCTTCAACTTTCTCATCAAATATTTGTGCAATTATATCTCCTCTTGTTTTCTTGATTGGATCTATTTCAATATTAAGCTCTTTTAATACATTTTGTGCTTCTTCATCTGTCTTAATTGTATTGAAATCAACTCCTGTAACTTCTTTGATTGCATCTATCATGGTTATTCTTTTCCATGATGGTGTAAGGTCTATATCTACTCCTTGATAGCTAATTTTTAATGTACCTAAAACTTTCATTGCAATTTTTGTAATTAATTCCTCTGTTAATTCCATCATATCTTGTAAATCTTGATATGCCGAATAAAGTTCTATACTTGTGAATTCTGGATTATGTTTTATATCCATTCCTTCATTTCTAAATATTCTTCCTATTTCATATACTTTATCAAATCCACCAACAATTAATCTTTTTAGGTTAAGTTCTGTAGCAATTCTTAAATACATATCTATATCTAATGTATTATGATGTGTAATAAAAGGCTTTGCTGTAGCTCCTCCTGAAATTGTATTAAGTACTGGAGTTTCAACTTCTAAGTATCCTTTTTCATCAAGAATATTTTTCATTTCTTTAATTATTTGAGTTCTTTTAATAAAGGCATCTTTTACTTCCGGATTTACTATTAAATCAACATATCTTTGTCTATATCTTAAGTCTGTATCTTTTAATCCATGGAATTTTTCTGGAAGTGGTTTTAAAGATTTTGAAAGAAGTACTACTTTTTTTGCATGAACTGATATTTCTTCTGTTCTTGTTTTAAATACAAATCCAGTAAGACCAATAATATCTCCTATATCAAATTCTTTAAAGTCTTTATAAGCTTCTTCTCCTAAATCATTTATGCTTACATAACTTTGTATCTTTCCTTCAGAATCTTGAATATGGCAAAATGATGCTTTTCCCATTATTCTTTTTGCCATTAATCTTCCTGCTATTGTTACATCTTTTCCTTCTAATTCTGCATAGTTATCCACAATTTGTTTACTTGTGTGAGTTCTTTCAAATCTTGTAATTTCAAATGGATCTTTATTAGCTTCTCTTAACTTTTCTAATTTTTCCTTTCTAACTTGCATTAGATGGTTCATATCTAATTCTTCTACATTTTCGCTTTCATTCTTATTTTCACTCAAGTCTTCCTTTACATTTTGGTTATTAACATTATTCTCTTGCATTTTCTTATTCCTTTCTTGCTTAATCTCTCAATTTTTACTATTTTATTATAGCCGAAAAATACCAATTTGTAAATATTTTACGCTGATTTTCTAAGTTCTATTGCATGTTTTCTAGCAATATCTGTTATATCACCATTAGAAATTCTTGCAATTTCATTTATGATTTCGTCTTCCGCTAATTTTTTTATCTCAGTATAAGTTCTATCATTATTTGCTTTTTTACTAATAAAATAGTTGTAGTCACCTTTTGCTGCAATGCTTGGTTGATGGGTAATGCAAACTACTTGATGATTTTTTCCTATTAATTTCAATTTTTTTCCAACTGATTTTGCAGCTTTTCCACTAATTCCTGTATCTATTTCATCAAATATTAATATAGGTGTTTTATCTGTATTAGCTAAAACAGTTTTTATTGCTAACATTATTCTAGACATTTCTCCGCCTGATGCAATTTTTCCAAGTTCTTTTGAATCCTCTCCTAAGTTAGTAGAAATAAAGAACTCAACTTCATCTAAGCCTCTTTTATTAAATTCTACATGTTTATTTATTTCTATTTTAAATTTTGCATTTGGCATTTCTAAGTCAGTTAATTCTTCATTTATTTTCTTACTTAAAATATCTGATGTTTTAACTCTTAAATCATGCATAAATTCAGCTTTTTGGTTCATTTTATTAGTTACTAATTTTATTTCTTCTCTTATTTTTTTATTTACTTCTTCTAAATTATTTATTCTGTTAATTTCTCCCTCAACTTTATCTTTATATTCTAATATTTCCTCAATACTGTTGCCATATTTCCTTTTTAGATTAAATACCATATCAAGTCTTTCTTCTACTTCATTTTGGCTATTTTCATCAAAATATATTTCTGTATCTAATCCTGACATATCTCTTGATAATTCTTCTAACTCATAATATATATTTTTAAGTTCTGCAAGTTTTTCTTCATATTGTTTATCTAAACCCTCAATCTTTTCCATTGACTTTATTGCATCATTTACATTTTCTATAGAATTATCTAAGCAAGCATTTGTATTGCTTACACTTTTAGATATTTTTTCGTAATTCATATATAAATTTCTTTTTTCATTTAATGTATCTTCTTCTCCTACTTTTAAATCTGCTTTTTGTATTTCTTCAAATTCATATTGAAGTAAGTCTAATCTGCGTTGTTTTTCTTTCTCATCTCCAAGATTTTCTTTAAGTTCTTTTTGCAAACTATTATATTTATAGAATAAATCTTTATATTCATTATAAACATTTAATAACTCTTCGCCACAAAAATCATCTAAATATTTAATATGTGCTTTTGGATTCAAAATCTTTTGGTTATCATTTTGTCCATGAATGTCTATAACAGAATTCATAAATTCCTTTAATTCTGCAACAGTAACTAATCTGCCATTAATTTTACATGAATTTCTTCCATTTAGATGAATTTCTCTGCTAACTATTATATTTCCATCAATTGCATTTTTGTTTTCAGGTAAATATAAATTAAGCTCAACAAATGAATAATCTTCCCCTTTTCTGATCATATCTTTAGAAAACCTTCCACCCGAAATAATATTTATCGCATCAATTATAAGCGTTTTTCCTGCACCAGTTTCTCCTGTAAATACATTAAACCCTGAATTAAGCTCAATATTCAAATCATCAATAATTCCAATATTTTTTATATGTAAAGTAGTTATCATAAAAATTCAATCCTTTCTTATTTCGTCTAAAAATATAAATATAATAATTTCATATTTTTCTTAGTTCTTGCTTAATAATTAAACTTTTTATATATAATTATGTAAATTTTCAATTAATAAAGAACTTTTGTTTGTTATATTATACAAACAAAAGTTCTCCATGTCAAGAATAAAATCAAATTTTTTAGACTTATTTATTTTATACCCATCTTATCCATTTACCAATTCAAAACTTACTTTATTATCTTCTCTTACTTGTTTTTTTAAACTGTATCCACTAGATACTAGATCAATAGAAACTATGGGACGAAGAGTATAACTTTGGCTAAACTCCGATTTGTCCGTTCGATACAAGTGATAACCGTGCCACACCGTACAAAATCATCTTTAGCACATATGTCACCAAGCCCGAAATCAGTTGCATTCCAATTTACTTCTACAATACGCCCCGCAAGCCAGCTTATTTTACCGAAACAACCCATTCTTATTATAATCAAATAATAGATCATAATACTCTTTTCTTATAAATTCATTCTGTTTATCTTTACAATTATGGTAATAATATGATTGTTTGAATATTTTATTACTATCTCCTTCTTCAATTTTATTATCTTCTTTATAACCATTTTCTATTTCCCACATTTCACATTCTTTATCGCTTCCTGTTTCTGTTGTTCCATTGTATCCATATGTCCATTTCGAATCATAGTCTCCCCACATTTTAGGATAACTTGGTTTATCATATGTTTGCCCTTCTCCAAAATGTATTAAGTTTCCTGTTTCTTCTGTTGCTTCGTGATAATCATTAGGATTAGTAGTATGTTTATATTTCGTATAATCATATGTGCTTACCTTTTGTATATCTGTTCTTCTTAAGTTTGCTACTGTTATTCCTCTTTTCATTTGATTATTTTCATCATATTGTCCATAACATTGTCTACATACTTCGTTTATTGCCCATACTCCATTATTATATCCTGCTGCTCCTTTCAATGCTAATTTTGCATCTGTTGGTCTATCTGATATTAATCTTATTGTTTTAGTATATTTATCATAATCCCAGATTCTCCAGCCTAATGTTTCTGTTGTAAATTTTTGTTCTAAATTTTCATTTATATTATTGTTTGAAACTTTATCACTTGCCTCTACTCCTGATGTTTCACTTTTTATGGTAAATTCACTTCCTGTTGATTTTCCTGTTGGTTCATATCCATTCACATAACATCCTACATAATCATTATAATCTATTGTTATTTTTTCCATCTCTTTTGCTATTTCTTCAATTGCTTCTTGTTCTTGTTTTTCTGACTCTTGATATTCATTTACTGCTTTTTTTGCCATTCTAAACAATCCATTTTCGCTTAAGGCTGTATTTATTGTTACTCCTGCTAATATTAATAGTATTATTATGGTTATTACTAGTGCTACTAATGTGATTCCCTTTTCCTTATAGTTTATTATTATTTTCATTTTTCTCCTTTCTTACTTTTGTTTGACTTTATATAAATCAATTTTTATTAAGTATAAAACTTAATAAAAAAACTATAAATCTTATAACTCTTATATATCAATAAGTTTATAAAATTTATAGCTTTTTTATTTGTTATTAATTTGTAATAATTTATTTTTAGAAAAATCTTGTTTAAATAATGTATTTATGATAAATTTTAATTAAATTAGTTTTTATTAAGTTTTATACTTAATTAATTTTTTAATTAGATTTTCCTATAGTTAACTAAAAAAAAAAAATAAAATATAATGAATTGGAAGCATCCACTGCCGCTAACAGGCGAAACACGAATGGAATGAAAAACAAGGATGCGAAAATTCATTATATTTTATTTTTATATATCAATAAATAGTCTATATTGCATTTTCTCTTTATGCTCATAAACCATTTTCATTTGTTCATTCATATCAGTTAAATTATACTTATTTCCATTACTATCCATAACGATAAACTTATTCACAGCTGGTAATAAGTTAATTGTCGAATATAGATATTTATAATATTTATCAACATCTATATCCATTTGATTTATGATGTAAGTTAGTAACATATCATCACTAAAGTATTTTGGAACATTACTATAATCAATGTCATAATTTGCAACAATAAAGGCTTCAGTATTATATTTTCTAAAAATATTTTCTGTATCATCATCTGTATTAAAATAGCTTAAATGATCAATTACATTTTGTCCTTCTTCTGTATATAAATAAGGTAGATGGTCACCTAAAAAAATTATCATAGTTGGTTCATCATAATTCTTTATATATTGATATAATCTATTTACTTGTTTGCTCGCATCGTATATTCCTTGAGCATAAGACAAAATTGTTTTATTAAAATCTTCACTCAAAGTACTTTTTTCTATTTCTATATCATATTTTTCATATCTATCTTTCATATAAGGCATATGACTTTGAATAGTTTCCGCCATAAAGAATAATTTCTTATCTTTTCCCTTTGATTTAAGTTCCTCTATTATTTTGTCTGTAATGAATTCATCAGAAATATATTCTCCTTTTTTATTCTCATCTGTTTCTTCATATTCTACATATTCATCAAATCCCATTTTCTTAAATTGCAAATTAGATTGATAATAGTCCTTACCAAATACAATTTTAGAATAATAACCATTTTGATTAAGATTCTTTACTATTGATGGAGCATTTGCTATATTTTTTCTTCTATACAATGAAACTATAGGTATGTATGAATTTGAGAAATAATTCATACTTCCTCCTGTTAATAATTCAAATGCTACATTCTCAGAAAGACCTCCATATGTGCATGTTAGTAAATTTACATTAGTTCCATTCTTTCTTATTTCATCTAAATCAGCTGTTACTTTTTGGCTAAACTCTACTTCACTAATTTTATCCACATCCCAAAAAGATTCCGAGAATACTAGTATAATATTTGGTTTACCCCAATCTTTATTACTTTCTACACTTTTACTAATATTTTCCAATTGTTCATTTAATTCTTTTTTGTTATAATCATGTGGTTCAGAAAAAATATTATTTAGTGATACTTCCCATAATCCTGATAAAAAAGTATATTTATTATAAAATGATAGATTTGTTGTTTGTGTATCATAATCATCTCTTGTATCTATATTAAATACTGTTTTTAAATAAAATTCTTTCATACTTTTATTAGGAAAAAATAATAATCCTATCATTATAATTCCTATAATAGCACAAGATAGTCTTTTTCCTAATCCATTTATTTCTTTATTATATTTTTTAGCTAATATCATAATCAAAAAGAAACAAATGCCTAATTCAATAAATACTAATATATACTCCCAACTTTTTGCAATTAATGTTGTTGATGTGAGTTCTGCAATCTCTCCTAATCTAAATAAAAAGTTAATGTCTGATATTGCCACTGGTTCTCCAGTATATATAATTTTTATTTGATTAATTATTAATATTATATAAGTAAAAAATAAAAGGACATTCACCGTAGTAGATGTCTTTTTAGTTATTCCAAGCAACATTATATAAACAACATAAATTAATAAAACAGAAAAAGCAAAAGCTTTACGATTTATTATATCTATCCCAAAAGTACCCGTGTTTACTGCAAAATAAAATCCTTCAATAAATAATGCAATTATTAATGGTATAATTGCATTTACTACTTTTTCTATTATTGGATTTACTTTATTCCAAATCTTTTTTATTTTATCAAACTTTTCACTATTTTGAGTTTTTGATTTTTCTGCAATTTCTATATTTTCATTTTTATTTGATTCTTCTGTAATATTATCTTGTTTCAATTTTTGCTTCATTTAATTTCTCCTGACTTTCTGTAAATCCTGCTATATCTTCATCTGAGAATTCATAAGTCATTTTTTTATTATATGCTTTTTCATATTCTTGTTTTTTTAATTCAAAATCTTTTAATCTCATTTCTTCTTTATTTTCTTTAAGGCTTTTACTTTTATCCGGATAAATTGGTGGCATTATATGTAATATATATTTTAATTTATTAAAGCCATTTTCGCCATATTCTCCAATTTTTTCCCTAATTTCAATAAAGCATGGAATTATAGGCACATTATTTTTAGCTGCAATATGATATGCTCCAACTTTAAAAGGTCTAACTTTACGATAATTAAACCACATTTGCTCTTCTGGATATATTAAAATAAATTCTTTTTTTTCTAATAATTTTTTTATTGATGGATAAAAATTTCTTTCTGTATATCCCTTGCTTTTACTTACTGGTATTGTACTACAATTATTCATTAAAAATCCGAAAATACCATCTTTTAAAAGATTTTCTTCTTCTACTATAATATTTAACTTTTTCTTTTTTCCTATTTTATTTGTAAAAAATCTTATTACTGTACTATCTTCAGGGCTAAAATGATTAGATGTTATTATAGCTCCTGTTTCTATATTTTGTACATTTTCTAAACCAATTATTTCTGTATCTTGATTAATATTATCTGTAAATTTATTTGCAATATTCCTTGCAATTGCTTTTTTTACTTTATTTATTGGATTTTTTCTTAAAATATCAAATTTATATACTACTTTTTCTCTATCTTCCTCAGTAATAGTTTCATCATTAATTTCTACTTTGCTGTTTAATTTATTTTCATTTATATTAGATTTTATGTTATCTATTACTTTTAATCTTTCAATGTCTTTTTCCATTATTTCTTCTTTTCCTTAAATATTTTTAGAAAATTCCTATACTGTCTCTTGAGATGCTTCTTTAATCAAATCTTCTCCAACATCATCATCTTCATCAGCATATTCAACTATATCTTTAAATTTAATTTCTTGATTTTGAATAAATACTGCATAATCTATTAATTTTTGTCCTGCCTTAATATCGTCTGCTTTTTGTTCGTCTGTATATTCACTTCTTTCTTTTAAAAGCTTTTCATAATATGAAGTTTCTTTAGCATATTTCCAAAATGCTTCTTCATAAGGCATATCTTTATAGTGCCATGGTTTTCTATACATATTATAGTGAATTAAATGCAATTCATTTATATCATACATTTTTCCAAAGTCTGGCATTTTATTCCATGTATCTGAAAAATATGTTACTCTATCTTTACATAATACATTTAAGTAATCTTGGTCTGGTGCAATAGTATCTAAGTTATAATTTAAAAGCATAGTTATAAATTTCTCTTCAATTCTAGCCTTTCTCATTTCTCTTAAATTCATAACAAGCACACCAGAATTAAAATAATGCTTTGCTGGTAATCCTAAGGCTGCATCAGAATATGTAACAAATTCTGGAGTTGTATTTACGACATAATCAATCGCTGCACCAACTAAATTATCTTTTAAATCTAGATTAAATAAATTTGCAATATCGTCTTGTAGAATTATATCACCATCTAAATAAATTGCTTTCTCGTACTCTGGAAACATTGATGGAATAAACATTCTATAATATATAGTTTCTGAATAATAATCTCTTAACCTTAATTTTAAGTCCTTACTCATTTTATTAGTTATATGACTAATATTCTGGAAACTTATTCTTACATTATCTGTTTCTAGTTTTTTTAGTTCCATCTTTCCAAGCAAACTCATACCTGTATGTAAAATTATAATTCTATAATTATTTTCATCACTAGCATTTGCTTCTAACGAATGAATTGCTACTGATAAACAAGGTATGTAATTATCATCTGTTGAAAAGAATATTGGTATTTCTGATTTAATTTTTCTCATATTATCTTATCCCCACTTATTTCTCTCTTGATTTTACTTTTATGTATTAATATATTTTATTTTTCTATTAAATTATTTATGTATTTTTTCTTTTTTAGTATTTTTCATTTCATCTTTTATTTTTAAATATTCTTCTAAAATATCTTCATAATCAAAGATTTTATATTCATTATGTACTCTATCTATATTCCATGGTTTTATTTTTACAAATTTAAAATATGGAAACAACCTAACTTGCATACTAAAGTGTCTTATTATAGTATCGTCTTTTCTTTCCTTTTGTTCATTGCATTTATCTTGAAGTAATAACTTTTCTTTGCAAGCTCTATATAGTGCTGTTTGATCTGGCATAAGCATTGGAACTTTTTTTACAATATTTCTTGCTTTTTCAAAGCTACCTGTCTCTTTAATTTTTTTAAGATTTAATAGTAAAACTCCTGAATTTATGTATTTTTTACTAATAACTCTTCTTCCAATGTAATCTGTTGCAACTCCAATTTCATAATTTTCAATATCTATATCAAATATCTCTTTAATGTCTTTATAACATACAATATCACAATCTAAATATAATATTTTCTCTGGCAATTCTTTCATTTTGTCACTCAAAAGTCTTAGAAAAATATATGGTGTATAATGTGTATGTTTATTTACAGCATTTAAAAAATTATCTATATATAATTTTGTTGCATCTATTAATTCAACTTTACTCTCTGGATTTTTTGCCTTAACTATTTTATCTAAAACTTCAATCTGCTCTTCACTTATTGGTGCATAATTCTCATTTATGTCTGTCAAATCCATAGTAACTACATATACATTAAGTACTTCGTCTGTATGTTTTGCGATTGATAGAAGGCTAATGATAAGTCCGTCCATCACTTTATTATTAACGCAGAACATTAAGTTACACATCGTGATTTTCCCCTTCTTCTTTCTTTACATATTTTATATATTCAAAATCACTTTTTTTACTTCGATTTATCATTGTTTCGTATACTTGATTTCTAAGTAATTTTTCTGCTTCTTTGGTTGATACATTACTATCTGGATAAAATGGGCCATCAACATATTCTGTAATTTTTGGTTTATCATCTTTCCATTTATTATATGTAACTGTTATTGAATATACTGGGCAATTTAGCTTTACTGGATATCTAAATGATACTTCTTTAAAATTTCTAATTTTTGTATAATATGGCCACACATGTGCCTCTGGATATACTGCAATAACATTCTTTCTTTTTATATATTTTTGTATTGCTTCTAAAAAATTTTTACTACTTTCAATATCTCCTGGAATTGGTAATGCACCTAACATTTTATTTGCAATTTTCATTCCTTTTATAGATACATTATTCGGATGAGCTATAATATATGCTCTTTTTGGAAAAGTAGTTAAAGTTGGCGTAAGCGTGTCTAAGATTTCTTGTGTATGATTTATATATACAAAATAACCAACATCTTTGCAATCCTTAAACTTTTGTCTATCTATAACTTTTACTTTAAACTTAATTTTAGAATAAATGTATGCTAGAGGCATTGCTATCATTCTGTATAAAATAGTAGCTGATATATTCCAAAATATATTTTTATGTATATATTTATAATTTCCATCAATTTTTACTGGATCTATTTTGCTACTTGTAAAATCATCATTTAGCTCATCTTTATAGTAAATTACTCTTTTTTCTTTACTCATAATTTTTCTTTCAAATTTTTAATCTCTTTAATTTTAATACAACAATTACAAAAAATCAATAATTTAAGTTAAAAAATCATTTTTTGTCGAATTATATAAGAAAGATTTAAAACATAATAGTTTGCAATAGTGCGTAGCGACCAAAGGCGAAGCCTGCGAATGGAGCGATGAAACTTTTAAGTTTCATCTGCGACAACAAACTATAAAAACTATTATGTTTTAAATCTTTATAAATGTTAAATTAATCTTCCCATTCTAGTTCATAGCTTCCTATTTTTACAATATCGCCCTCTTTAACACCAAGTCTTTTTAGTTCATCAGTTACTCCTATTTCATTTAATTTTCTATGCAAATAAAATAATGACTCATAATCAGCGATATTAACTCTTCTTATTATTTTTTCAACAACATTTCCCTTTACAACAAACTTTCCTTTTTCTTTACTTACAACAAATTCTTTTTCATCATTCAAAGTATAGATTTTTTCTTTTGAAGAAGTATCTACTTCAATTAAATCTTCTTTAGGCAAAGTTTTTAATAGTTCTGATACACGTTTCATAAGTTCATCTATTCCTTCACCTGTATATCCAGAAATTTTAAATATTTCCTGATTATTTTCCTTTGCTAATTTTTCAAGCTCTTTATATAAGTTTTCATCTGTCATACTATCAATTTTGTTAGCAACTATTATCTGTTTTCTTTTAGATAATTTTTCACTATATTTTTTTAGTTCATTATTTATTACTTTGTAATCATTAACTGGATCTCTTCCTTCTGTTCCTGATACATCAACAAAGTGTAAAAGTAGTCTTGTTCTTTCAATATGTCTTAAAAATTCTATTCCAAGTCCAATACCTTCACTTGCTCCTTCAATAATTCCCGGTATATCTGCAATTACAAAACTATCTCCATATTTTGAAGTAACTACTCCAAGATTAGGTTCAATTGTTGTAAAATGATAATTTGCAATTCTTGGATTAGCTGATGTTACTTTAGATAAGAATGTTGATTTTCCTACGTTTGGAAAGCCTAATAATCCAACATCTGCTAAAAGTTTTAATTCAAGTATTAACTCTTTTTCTTCTCCAGGTTCTCCATCTTGTGCAAATCTTGGTGCTTGTCTTGTGCTTGTCGCAAAATGTGCATTACCTAATCCACCTTTTCCACCTTTTAATATAAGTGCTTCTTGATTTTCTTTTGATAAATCAGCTAAAATTTGATTAGTTGTAGCATCTTTAATAACAGTTCCTATTGGAACTGGAATATATAAATCATTTGCACTTTTTCCATATTTATTTGAACCTTGTCCATTTTCTCCGTTTTCAGCCTTAAATTTTTTCTTAAATCTAAATTCTATTAAAGTATTTGCATTTGGATCAACTTTAAAATATACATCTCCACCTTTTCCGCCGTCCCCTCCATCAGGTCCACCTGCTGCAACATACTTTTCTCTTCTAAATGCTATTGCTCCATTTCCACCATTTCCAGCTTTAGCATTTATTTTTACATAATCAGTAAACATTATCTTTTCCTTTCATTAGTTATAATATATATATTATACTAGATTTTATGTAAAATAGCAAGAAAAGTAGAAAGAACAATTTCTTTCCACTTTTTTACATATTATTATATTTTTATTTGGTATTCTAATAATTAATTTTATATTTATTTTTAGGCTTACTTTTTATTTCATAATTTCTTCTGATAATTTGATTAAATTTTCTAAGTCTTTTTCTTTTAATGTTGATCTTATTGTAACAGTTGGTTCAACAATTTCTATATTTTTCATTGATGATAATATTTCTTTCATACATTTTGCTGAATTTGGAGCCCATGTTCCATTTTCCATAATACCAACTTTTCTATTTTGATAATTTTTTTCTTTTAAATCCATCAACAAATTTCTCATTGGTGAAAATATTTCCATATCATGAGTAGATGAAGCAAAAATTATTTTTCCATATTTAAAGCAATTTTCTATTACTTCAGTCATATCTTCTCTTGCAATATCTGATAATTCTACTTTAACTCCTTTTTCTTCTAATATTTCTTTTAATTTCTCACAAGCTTTATATGTGTTTCCATGAATAGATGCACATGCAATATATATGCCATCACATTCAACTTCATACTTACTCCATATATCATATTTATTAATGTAGTAGTTTAAATTATCTTTTAATATTGGTCCATGTAAAGGGCAAATCATCTTTATATCCATTGACTTTGCTTTATTTAAAATAGATTGCACTTGCATGCTATATTTACCAACTATATTAAAATAATATCTTCTTGCTTCGCAATCCCACTCTTCATCTGTGTCTAGAGTTCCAAACTTTCCAAATCCATCAGCCGAAAATAATATTTTTTCTGTTTCTTCATATTCCATCATAACTTCTGGCCAATGTATCATTGGTGCCATAATAAATTTAAGTTTGTGTTTTCCTAGATCTAAAACATCTCCATCTTTTACTTCTACTTTTCGTTTATCTAAATCTTTTATTTCAAAAAATTGTTGTAAAAATGCAAATGTTCTAAGATTTCCTACTAATTTTATATTTGGAAATTTACTTATAACTGTTTCTATATTATATGAATGGTCTGGCTCTAAATGAGATATTATTAAATAATCTGGTTTTCTACCATTTAATGCCTTTTCTAAATTATCTAACCATTCTTCTGTTTTTCTTTTATCTATTGTTTCAAAAATTGCTATTTTTTCGTCTATTATAATATAAGAATTATATGAAACTCCATTTGGAACTTTATATTGACTTTCAAATAAATCAATATCTTTATCATCTGCTCCTATATATTTTATATCATTTGAAATTACTATATCTTTCATCTTTTTATGTATAATTTATGTAAATTTTCCTTTCTTTAATTTTGACTAAATTATTATATAAAGATTTTGTTACTTTGTAAATATTTTTTTACTATATTTGTAATTATTGTTTGATAATTTTACAAAATTGCATTTACTTTTTCACTTGACCTTATTGTTTGATAATATCACATAATATATTTAAAATATTATTTTACTTATCAATTATATTTCACTAATTACTTTAGCTAAATATTTCATAGAATTCATACTCTCTTCTAAAGTATTTCCAGTTGCTCCAACTTCTATTATACATCCACCTTTTGCTAGATGTTGATTATACTCTGCATTTCTTAAAATTAATGGTTTAAAAAGTCCGTGGATATAGTTCATTTGCCTTTTCCATAACCTTTACTGCAAACTTCAAATTTTGATTCCAATTATCATGATTTACACCAATTACAAACATTAGCTGTGATACATATTCTTCGCCAATTTTAACTTTTGGAGCATAATTTGGATCAGCAATGGCATCTCTATGTAAATCAATTATTATATCAGTACCTTGATTATTATTTAAAGCATTTTGAGCAGTTATAAGTGACCTAGAGTAAGAACCATTATATGCTGGATAATCATGATATGTTTTGTCATGAATTACATTTATTCCATAAGTTCCAAGTGCTGCTTCTAATTCATCTCCAACTCTTGCAACTGAAAAATTCAAATCTATCGACCTATAATTTCCACTAGCTTCATAATTAAACTGCTCTGTAGGAGTATAACTTTCACAAGTATGTGTATGATAAATAATGACATTACTTTTATTAATATCAATATTAGGAATTAATATATCCTCATTAAGTTCTTTATCAGATGTATTATTTATTTGCACACCATGATATTCATTTGTTGACCTTGCTGCAACACCGCTGTCAATTACTTCTGTTTTAAGTCCAGTTTTTGCTTCTTCAACTGTAATTTTATTTTCTTCACTTTTCTCTTCTATTTCATTTTGAACATCATCTTCTTTAATATTATTCTCTAAATTTTCTTTAAGATTTTCCATTATATCTAATTCTGACAAAAAAATAAATCTTGTCTTTTTTTCTTCTTTTGTAGTATTTCCATTTACTATATTTATTTGTGCTATTGTATCTGAGATGCAGCCTATAAGTGGTTTTTGAGTCTTTAATGATATGCTTTGTGAATTATTTTTTTGTTTTGAAAAAGTTTGTAAAATAATTAATAACACTACTATTGGAATCAATACTCTTATAAAATATTTTATCAAATCTTTTATTCTAAATACTTTTATCATATAAGTAATATATTCTTGTACTTATTATTTTATTCCTTTTTTATGTTGATTTATATTGACTCAAAAAAAATGTATATTTTTTCATAATTTAGAAAAAAATATACATAATTAATATATGTCAAACATTTCATAAATAAACAGTTTATAGGTATCTTTTTAAAAACCTAAATTTATTATATAAGGAATGATTGAAATGGAGTTTAAAAAGCTAATTAAATCCTTATTTCAAGATGAACCAGATACTGATACCTCTTTTGTTTTGCCTGAAAAACCACAAGATACTGAAAATAAAAAACAACCAGAAGATCTATTAAAAAATAAAAGTGTATATCCTAATATAGATGTTAATTTAGAATATGTTCATTCTAGATTTAATTCTCTTATTAACTCTGATATTAAAATAAGAGAGTTCTTAATACATGTCAAAAATAAGCAATATAAATCTTTTATCATTTATATTGATGGAATGAGTGATAATGATTCAATAAATGATTTTATTTTAAAACCTTTAATGATGAAAAATAATGCTAATTCTTATGATGGACCACAAATTATATCAGAAGCTATTGCTAATAATATTTCAGTTAGAAGAGTAAAAAAGTTTAATATGAACGATTACATTATGGATTGTTTACTTCCACAAAATGATGTAACGAGAGAAAATTCTTTTGATACCATCGCCGATGAAGTTGTCTCTGGCAATTGCGTTCTTTTTATAGATACACTTGATTTTGCGTTTAATATTTCAACAAAAAAGTTTGAAACTCGAAGTATATCTGAGCCTAAAAATGAACCCATCATAAGAGGTTCGCAAGAAGCTTTTGTAGAAAATTTAAGAACTAATACTTCTATGATTAGAAGAAATTTATCTAATGAAAATTTGATTATTGAAAATTTAACAGTTGGAAAAATTGATAAAAATAAATGTGCTGTTTGTTATTTAAAAAATATTGCAAATCCTGATTTAGTAGCCGAAGTCAAATACAGAATTAATAATATTGATGTTGATTATTGCTTATCAGTTGGTGAATTAGAACAATTTATAAAAGACGATATAACAACTACATTGCCTGAGGCTGTTCAAACTGAAAGAGTTGATAGAGCTACATCATATCTACTACAAGGTAGAGTTGTCATTGTTTATAATGGTTGCCCCTATGTTTTAATAGTTCCTATTACTATTTTTGACTTTTTAAAATCACAAGAAGATACCAACATAAATTATATTGCTGCAAATATGTTAAAAATTATTAGAGCAATTTCATTTGTTTTAACATTACTACTTCCTAGTTTTTACATTGCAATTACGACATATCACAGTGAATTATTGCCCACTGACTTACTGTTTTCTATAGTTGCCTCTAGGTCATCAGTTCCATTCATGATAATTATAGAAATTTTGATTATGGAAGTATCTTTTGAAATTATACGTGAAGCTGGTTTAAGAGCTGCAAATTCTCTAGGTAATACTGTTGGAATTGTAGGAACACTTATATTAGGGCAAGCTGCAGTTGATGCTAGTATTGTTTCTCCAATTCTTATCATTATTGTTGCTATTACTGGTATTACTTCATTTGCAGTATTAGACTTTTCACTTAGTTTTCATTTAAGAATTGCAAGGTTTATTTATACAATTTTAGGAGCAATGGCTGGATTCTTTGGAATTGCAATTGGTTTATTTATACACTTAATTGCATTATGTTCTTTAAAATCTTTTGGTGTACCATATTTAGCACCTTATGCACCACTTAATCCTAGCAAAGATAACAGATACCTTTTACGCCCTGCTTGGAAAAGAGAATTTAGAGATGACTATCTTGCTACAAAAAGACCTAGAACTCAAAGTCATATCAGCTTAAAATGGAGAAATTTAAAAAATCAATAAATTTATAAACAGCTTTGTAAAATATGAAAGGAGATAATAAATTTTGAATACTGATAAGTTAAATATAATTGAAGCAACTTTTTTAATTGTTATTGTTACTCTAAGCCACATTATTCTTAATTTGCCTAATTCTATTTTACGCTCAACCGGATCTGCTTCAATAATAAATGTTATATATATATCATTTTTAGCAATAGTATTTTTCTTGATATTAAATAAATTATTTGAACCATTTTCTCGGAAAAGATATTCTTGATGTTTCAGAATATGTTGGTAATAAACCTTTACAAATAATTACTTCTATTGTTTATTCATTATATTTAATTTTTGTATCAGGAATTTTAATATTAAATTTTTCTGAATTATTAAGATTAATATACTTTCCAAATGCAGCTACTCCGCTAATAATTTTAATTTTCCTTTTGGTAGCTATGATTGCAAACAAATTAGGCTTTAAGAATATTGTAAAAAGCAATACATTAGTAATATTTGTTATATTAGTAACTGTTGTTATAATATTTATAGCTTCGCTTGATAAAGTTGAATATCAACGAATCTTCCCTATAATGGGATTTGGAGTAAAAGAAACTTTTATCGCCGGAAGTTTAAATGTATTTTCTTTTGGTGGATTACTTTTTCTATATTTAATCAGACCAAACCTTAAAGAACAAAAAGACTTTAAAAAAGTTGGAATAATCTCAATTATACTTTCTGCAATCTATCTTTTATTAAGTGTTACTTCATTATTGTTATTATTTCCATTTTTAACAACAGGAACTGAAACCCTATCGGTATATATGAGTACTCGTACTATTGAATTTGGAAAATTTTTTGAAAGAGCAGATGCATTATTTATTTTAGTATGGATTTTTACATTTTTATCATATTTATCAGTTATAATTTCTTATATTACTAAAATGAATAAAAAAGCTTTTGGTGTAAAAAACTCTTCTCCTATAATTTATATAGTAGGAATCTTAATTTTTCTAGTATCTTTAATTCCTAAAGATTCTAGTCAAATATTATTTGCTGAAAATGTTATCTATAAATATTCTGCTCTTATAATAATTTTTGTATATAGTTTTCTAATTCTTTTAATTGGCTACTTTAAGAAAACTAGATTTAATTTAAAAAATAAAATACGTGCAAAAAGATTTTTAATTAATGTAAATAAGCCAAATACTAATTAAGTATTTTTTAGAAAAAGGAGATCAAATGAGGGCTAAAAAATTTTTAATACTATTGCTAGGCATATTAATAATATTATTTTCCTTTAGTAACAGTAGTTCTATAAATTCAATTGATGAACTCGCATATGTTGTTGCTATTGGATTTGATGTTGGTCAAAATAATGATTTAACTATTAGTTTCCAGATTAATTCGCCATACTCATCAGACTCTGAAAAAAGTAGTGAAGGTTCTTCATCTGGAAGTTCTTCTACAATTAATACTGTTGAATGCAATAATCTTGATGTAGGAGTAAGTTTACTTAACAGTTATTTAAGTAAAAAAGTAAATATGACTCATTGCAAATATCTTATTTTTTCTGAGGAATTAGCTGCTAATGGTATAGGTGAATATATTTATAGTTTCAAAAATAATATTGAAATTAGACCAACTTGCAATATACTTGTTTCAAAATGCAGTGCAAAATATTTTTTAGAGAATTCTAAACCTGTTATTGATGAAGTTTCTGTAAAATACTTTGGTTTAGAAACTTCTTCTAAGAAAAATACAAGTTATACTGAACCTATTACATTAAAAGATTTCTTCTGTGATTTATCAGATACTTTTGGTAGTCCTTATGCAATACTTGGAAGTATAAGTGGATTAGATTCTAACAATGCAGGAAATGATTCTATGACACTTAATGATAAAGAATATACTGCAAAAGAATCTGATGATAATTCTCAAAAAAATATAGAAAATCTTGGACTCGCTGTTTTTAAAAGTGATAAATTAGTTGGAGAAATTAGTGGATTAGAAACAATATGTCATTTAATTTTAAGTAACAATTTTGATAATGCTACTGTAGATATTCCAAGTCCTTTTGACGACTCAAATTATATTTCTTTATATATTTATAAAGCAAACTCTAAAAATACTGTTGAACTTGTTAATGATAATCCTTATATAAAATGTGATGTTAATTTAAAAATGAGATTACTAACTTCTTCAGAACATTCAAATTATATGACTGATGAAAATAAGGCTTTAATTGAAGATTATGCTAATTCATATTTCTTAGCACATATTAACGACTATTTATATAAAACTTCTAAAGAATTTAATTCTGATATTTGTAAGTTTGGAAAATATGCTGTAAGCAAATTTTTAACTTGGAATGAATGGAAAAATTATGATTGGCTTAATAAGTATCAAAATGCATTCTTTACTACTAATGTAAATAGTCATCTTTCTTCAAGTTATTTGCTAACAGAAACTAAGTCTTAGAATATATTAAAAAGAGTAGTTGAAAAACTCTCTTTTTATATAGTGAAAAAACACCTTGGGCTTTTATATTCCCCCAAGGTATATTTTTTAATCATCTGCTAACTTAAAATCAATTCTTCTTGTATCTTTATCTGCTGAAAGCACTTCTATTTTTATTTTGTCTCCAAGCTTATAAATTTTTCCTGTGTGTTCTCCAATTAAAGATTTATTATTTTCATTATAGATATAATAATCATCATCTAAATCATCAAATCTTATTAATCCTTCAATCGTATTTTCAAGTTCCACAAACATTCCAAAATTAGTTACACTTGAGATTATTCCATCATAAGTTTCTCCAATTTTATCTTCCATAAATTCAGCTTTTTTCATATCTTCACTTTCTCTCTCAGCCTTTGTTGCAACTTGTTCACATTCTGATGAGCTTTCAGCATACTTTACTGCTTGCATATTATATTTTTCTTTTAATTCTTCAGAAACATTATAGTCAGATTCTAAGTACTTACTAATTATTCTATGAATAAAAAGGTCCGGATATCTTCTAATTGGAGATGTAAAATGGCAATAATATTTACTAGCTATTCCAAAATGTCCTTTATTTTCTGCTTCATATCTTGCTACTTTTAAGGTTCTAAGTAAAAGATTAGATACAACTTTTTCTTCATCTTTTCCTTTAACATCTTCTAAAACAGTTTGAAATGCTTTTGGCTTTATATCATCTTTTTTGCCTTTAATTCTATATCCAAAATTATATAAATATTTATTTAAGTCAGCTATTTTTTCCTCTTCTGGTTTTTCGTGAACTCTGTATATAAAAGGTGCCTCAAGCCAATAAAATCTTTCCGCTACTGTTTCATTTGCAAGTAACATAAATTGTTCAATGATTTCATTCGCAAAATTCGTATCATAAGCTCTTATATCTATTGGATAACCATATTTATCAAGGGTTATTTTACTTTCTGGAATATCTAATGATAAATAACCATCTTTATTTCTTTTATTTTTTAATATAATAGCTAATTCCTTCATCCTATCAAAATGATCAATATATTTTTCATATTTTTTTAATGTTTTATCATTTCTTCTTTCAATTATGTCAAACACATCATGATAATTCATTCTCTCAGTTACTCTAATTATGCTCTTTTTTATATCTGAATCAATTACATTTCCATCTTTATCTATTGTCATTATGCAAGATAAACAATATCTATCTTTTCCTTGATTTAAACTACATATATCATTTGAAAGCTCTTTTGGAAGCATTGGTATAACTCTATCTAACATATACACACTTGTACCTCTTAATATTGCTTCCTTATCAAGTTTGCTTCCATCTTTTACATAATGGCTAACATCAGCTATATTTACCCCTAAAAGATATGTTCCATTTTCATTTTTTTCTACAAATACTGCATCATCTAAGTCTTTTGCATCTTCTCCATCTATTGTAAACATTTCTTTATCTCGTAAATCTAATCTGCCTTTAGAAATTATTTTTTCATTTAACTTTTTCTTAGCTTCATCTATAACATCTTGAGGAAATTCGTTTGGAAGTCTAAAAGCTTTAACAATTGAAAGCATATCTATTCCTGCTTCATCTTTATTCCCTAAAATTTCAATTATTTGCCCTTCTGCTTTTCTATTTCTTTCAGGATATTTTGTAATTTTTGCAACAACTTTTTCATTATTTTTAGCTTTTCCCCACTTTGACTTTGATACAAAAATATCACCTGTTATTTTTTTGTCATCAGGAATAATAAATCCAAAGTTTTTACTTTTCTTAAAAGTACCTACAACTTGGATTATATTTCTTTCTAAAACTTTTATAATTTTTCCTTCTAAATGGTCTCCTCTTTTCTTGCCTTCTATCAAAGCAAGCGATACTTTATCTCCATCCATTGCAGAATTAGAGTTTTCTTTTGCAATAAAAATGTCTGATGAATTTTCCCCTATTTTTACGAAACCAAATCCTCTTTCGTTTGAATTGTATATTCCTTGAAGTAATTCCTTCATTTATATTGTTCGAATAATTTTATCTTTTAATAACTATTATTCGATTCTCCTTTCTTTATTTTCTCCTTTTTAAACGCAAAAAATGCATATATTTCTATATGCATTTCATATCTTATAATAAAACAAATACAATCGCTGTAACTACACTTAATATTGCAAATGTAACTCCTAATACTATTGTATTACGTTGTACTTTACCAGTTTTAGTTCTTCCTTTATTTTTTTGATAATATTTATTCGTGCTTGGATTCTCGTAAGTATCTTCTGCAGAATTGTTATTATCTTTTGATTGAAATGTTGTAATTAAAATTAATGCAATGCATACTACAATATAAATTCCTAATAAGATGTATTTTACTACTGTCATTTTATGTATCATTCCTTTCTTTTAAGAGATGTATTTATTTTTTGTTCTCTTGATTTCTTAAATTAGTATTAGCTTTAACTATTACTCTTTTTATATAACATATAATAGTTTATCACATATTTTAATAAAAATCAAGTATGCACATTTAGGATTTTTGAAATTACTGTATTTTACCAAATCGCATTTACTTTTCACTTAACTTATCAAAGTATTTACACATTTTTGCAAGATTTTTTGGAGTTTTTACACATTTTTTTCAATTTTTTTTGATAAATTTACACATTTTTCGCATTTTTCTATTACGGTACAATATTCTTGATTATAGGAATCTTTTTTATTATATACACTATGAATACACATATCAAATACAATATAATTGCTCCTATAGTTCTATACCAAATACTATATATATTCAAATTTAATATATTAGTTAATTTTGATTTAACTAGCTTATGTATTAAATATACACCAAAACTGCAACTAGATATTTTAGATATCATACTAGATGTTATATGAAGTTTTTCTGCAATTTTTTTCCAATCAATATATTTTATAAATACAAATACTGATATTGCTAAAAATACGCTGATAGCCGATGTATAATCAAATAAATCCTTATTTACTGCACCCTCCTTAATTGAAAAATAATATGTATAAAAATATCTTATAAGTGCTGATAAAATTCCTAAAAAATATATTATAATTCTTTTCTTTTTGCTTAATTTTGTAGTAGCTAATAAATATCCTAGTATTAAAAACATAATATATCCACTAGGTTCTAAAAAATAACTAAATATAGATGGAATCGTTTTATTAATTATTCTATATATTGGAACAATTATAGCTTTAAATATAAAAATAAATATTACTATTCCAATAAGCGTTTTTTTGTATTCTTCCTTTTCTGTTAATATTGACAATATTGGAATTAAACAATATAAATAAAGAATTAGTGGAAAAAACCAATATATCCCTTCAATTTTAGTATAAGCAAAATCATTCACAAAAGTTAATATATTCAAGTTTTTATTTTTTATTATATATGTGATTAATGACCAAATTATCCATGGTATTAATACCTTTATAAATCTTTTCTTAAAGAATGTTTTTGTATTATATCTTTCCCTATATTTCAATAATGTTGCTCCTGATAACATTATAAACACTGGAACAGCCCAATAACATATAACTTCAAAAATAAGTGCAGTTTTCCATGATCTTGATGTACTATAACTATGAACTATTCCATTCATGTGTATGAATACAACACTTATACAAGCTAAAATATTTAAAATGTCAAAATATAATATTCTTTCATTAGATGTTCCGTGTGTGTGTGTGTGTGTACAGCCTCTTGCGTTTCAGCCTTTTTCATTTTATTCTCCTACTTTTATTATTTTAATTATTTAACATTTTTTATAAATTTAATATTCTTTTATTAATAATATAATTAATAATTCATTTGTTCTTTATAAATATTTACTTGTTCCTCAAAATCTTTTTCCATTACTTTTTTATAATCTTTTTTAAATTTTAAGTATTCCTTATCCCATGACTCATAAAAACTATCCCCTTTATGATTAGATAATTTATAATTATTCATCAAATATTTAGAAAAATATAATGTATATTTTGATGCACCATCTACATTCAAATGATATTTATCTAAAAAATCACTTGAATAATCTAAATTAAAATCTTCTAATTTATCAAAATTAATGACCTTTAATCCATTCTGTTCTATAATATAACTAGCATTTACTAAACATTGTAGCTCACTTTCTTCATACAAAGTATGAGGAATTACAAATATAACATTTAAGTTGCTTTGCTTTATATAATTAATTAAATCTTCTAACGATTCTCTTTTTTCTTCTGGCATTTCTGTTATTTCTTCTGGCCAATTATATTTCTCATGTGGATATGAGTCAGTTCTTTTATTAAACTTGAATCCTTTATAATAATCTTCATTTTTGCTAAAGTCTAAATTATTAAGTTTCTTCCATCTGTTATGATAAATAAGAAAACTAAAATAATATTCTATATACTTATCTTTTTCTATCTCTTCATGATAGCTCAAACATTTATTTATAGCATCTATTCTATTTTGTGAAAATTTCATCTTATCAGTGCATCTTCTAATATCTTGAACTCTAATTTGAGAAAAATCTTTTGGCAATCTTGATATATCTATTATATATACCTTTGGAGTTTGATAGTTAGTTGCTTCTTTTAATAAATACTTAACTGCTGGAAATGGCTGTGTTCCTGAACTCATAAAAGTTGTTGTGAATCCATACTCATTATAAGCTAATAATGAATTAAAATGATAAAATGATACACTTGAGCCAATATAGACTACATCTGAAGAATTCTTTGGTTCATCATATACAGTGTAACTATATTCTGTTTTTTCTAGCCATAATACTTTAAAAATAATCAAACATAATACACAAAAGATTATTAAAAAAGAAAGTACTTTTATTATTTTCTTTATTATCGTTTTCATTTATTCTATCTAGTATAATGAATTATACATTCTCCTTTCTTAGAATCCTCCATATATAAATGCAACTGGATCGTATCCTGATCCATAGCAACCAAATACAATAATTCCAAATATAAGTAAATATAGGATTGTCCATCTAAATATTATATTTTGTTTTGATAATTTTTCTCTAACACTTCCTGTTCTAGATAAACTGTCAACAATAAATAATACAATTATTGAAATAATTAAAATTCTAAAATCTTGCATATCTAAACCAGCTACATATAATGTTACATTGTCGAAAAAAATCCATGGATTCCATCTAAACATTCCTCTAATTGTTATTAATGCATCTTCAACTGATGTTGCTCTAAAGAATATCATTGCAAAAGCGAACAATAAAAATGTTCTTATTCTTTGATATAATCTATAACTAAACGTGTCCTCATTAATTCCTAATTTTTTATTTATTTTTTTAGCTACTGGTCCTAATATATCTTCTAAAAACATAAATAAAAATTGCAATAATCCAGAACCTATAATAAATGTGTAATTTCCACCATGCCATATTCCTATAATTGTCCACATAATTAACATTGATAAATATAATGTTATTTTTTTACTTGTCTTTTTACTAAATTTCTTTTTTAGTTTTGCAGTAAGATTTTGTATAAAATTAGACTTTAGAATAGGATAAAATATGTAATCTCTAAGCCATCCACCTAATGTAATATGCCAATTTCTCCAAAATTCTGTAAGAGTTGTAGAAAAGAATGGTGCTGTAAAGTTTTCTGGCAAGTTAATTCCTAATATTTCAGATATTCCCATTATAATATCTATTGACCCAGAAAAATTAGTATATAATTGTATCGGAAACAATATCGCAGCTATAATTATAAATGATCCATTATACATTCTTACATTTCCATATACTGTATCAACAAATATTCCACACCTTGCTGAAATAACTAATACTTTAAATAATCCCCAAAGTACTCTTATCAAGCCATTGCAAAATCTACTAAAATTAAATTTATGCTTTCCATATAAATCATTTTCAATTTCATTGTATCTTATAAATGGCCCAGATGTTAATATTGGAAAGTATGTCATAAATAATGCACATTTGAAAGGATTTTTTTGCGGTTTGCATATTCCATTATATATATCTACTAGATAACTTATCATTATTAATGAAAAATAACTAATACCTAGTAGTGGACTTCTTTGCACAGTATTAATTACATATTCACATTTAAACCACCCTAAAATATGATTAATAGTATTTACTAATAAATTGGTATATTTAAAATAAAATAACTGCCCTACTATCAGCATTACTCCTATTGCAAGATATAATTTTGCTCTTTGTGTTCCCTTATTTTTTTCAATTAAGATTCCACAAAAATATGTAGGTACTAATACTAATAGAAATTTAACTATATTTAATGGATTAAAACCATCAAAAAATAAAAATATCAAACTTGCTATTAATAAAATTACCCACTGTATTTTTTTATTCACTATAAAGTATAACCCAATAGTAATTATACAAAATAGTGCAAAAACTAAAGATGTTAGGCTCATTATTACTTCTTCTTTCTATATTTATATTTGCTTTTTTATTTTTTTCTTTATTCTTTTTTATATTTTTACATTTAATTTTTTCTTCTTTTGTTTATTCTTTTATATTAATTTTTTATTTTTTCAATCTAATCTTTAATTTATTTACATTAAATTACCATTTGTTATAGCTATATTTTGTCCTGTAATTGCATCTGATTTATCTGATAATAAAAATTCAAACATTGGAGTTACATCATCTATTGATAAATTAGTACCTGTTGGACTATTCATAGCATTTTGTTTCACAATCAATTCTGGTATATTTTTCAAAAATTTTGTCTCCATCATTGTTGGTGAAACACCATTTATTCTTATTCCTTTATCAGCATATTCATTTGCTAAAGCTTTAACTAAACCTAATAAAGCATACTTTGACGTAACATAGCTAGATACATATTTAGGTGGTATATTAGTAGTACATGATGTTAACATTACTACTACTTTTCCATATTTATTTTTTGCCATAACAGGTAAAAATTCATTTAATATGATTACCAATGAACGCACAGCAATATTTATATCTGTGTTAAATTTCTCCCAGTTCATCTTAGAAAACTTAATATTTTCATATTTTCCTGCTGGAAGATGAACAATATGTGTTGGTATCTTTCCTGTATTTTTTATATCTTCTACAAATTTATATGTATCACTCTCATCTAAAAAGTTGCCTTTTATTAGTATTAATTTTTCTCCTAATTTTTCTTTCCATTTCAAAAGATTTTCATTATCGCCAATATGATGAGCTATTATATAATCAAATTCTTTATATACCTTATTAATTAAGTTATCTCCTACGTCTGAAGATGCTCCTGTAATTAGTAAAATTTTCTTACCCATCTAAAACACCTACTTTCATTGTTCCTCTAATTACTTTTTCATCTTTACTATTAGTTATGTCAAATTTAATTGTAAATTGTTTAAATATTTCATTTTTTTCAACCACAGTGCCTTTTATAGTCAATGGATTTTCTGAAATAAATACTGGCTTTTTAAACAATATATCCACACTATGTATAATACTGTTTTCCCCGTGGAAGATACATTCCTGCTAAAGTTGAAAGAAATGAACTAGTAAGCATACCATATACAACTCTTTCGTTGTATCCTTTTGATTTAGCAAATTCTAAATCGTTATGTAATGGATTATAATCACCTGTAATTTGACCAAATAATTTTATTTTTTCTTCTGTAATAGGTATTTTAAACTCTTCTTTTAAGCCTATTTTTATATCTTCAAATTTATATTTATTCATACCTAATTTTTCTCCTATATTTCTAACAATTTTTAGGTATAAAATCTGCAGAGGTAGATTTTTTATTTTCAGTTGAATTTATTAGTTCTATTAGTCCTAAGTCCCACATTAGAAAAGCTACTTTTTTATTATTAAAAAAAATTGTTTCTCTAGGTTCTCTTACTAAAAGAGCTCCATCATTTTGTAATTCTTCAATCGTTTTATCTATGTCATCTACAGAATAACAAGTATGATATAAGTATTGTCTTTTCTTCAATATGTTTTCCACTACTTTTCCATTAATTAGTTCAATATTTAAACCATCACTCATTGTAACCATACATAAATTAGCATCTTGATTTGCATCATATACTATTTCACTTATATTAGAAACATCAAAAAATTTTTTCAATTTAGATATAGTTTTATCTATATCATTTGTAGCTATTCCTATATGATGAAATTTCAATTTTTTACCTTCCTTTCGATTATTATTCTCCTATATAAAATTTTACATTATTATATAAATACCTTAATTATGTTCTTGTCATTATAATATCTACCATTTCTCCAACATTTTTCATAGTTGTTACTTCACCCATATTAAATTTAATTCCAAATTCTTGCTCTACTGCAACAACCAAATTAATATGCTCTAAGCTGTCCCAATCTTCAATATCTTTTGAAGTTGTTTCTGGTTTTACAACAATACTTTCGTCATCAAAAACATCTCTAAATACATTATTTAATCTTTCATAAATTTCTTCTTTACTCATTTTAAGCTACCCTTTCTATTAAGTTCTATTTTTTATTTAAACGCTTAATTTTTTTCATTTTTTGCATTATTTTATTGTATTCTTTTTTATTAAATTTTCTTATATATTTTTTTTGCATTATTCTTTATTAATTCTTAAATTTCTATATTATTTTTGTCACATTTTTTATTTCCTTTTATTGAATTATAATCTTCTTATATAAAATTTTACTTGGTTACCTCAATACTATTATTTTTGTTAGTATATTCTTTAGATATATCTAATTTATAGACTTTGTTTCCTTGCTCATCTTCTGAAACTAATTCAAAGCCTTGCAAATCATAAAAATTATTTACCATTTTATTTTTTAGTGTTGGATAATAATAACCATATATTGTCTTTATTTTTCTTTCTTTTGCTTTTTCTACAAGCTTGTCCATCATTGCAAATTCCATATTTCTTTTTAAAACTCTGCAACTCATTATCCATAAATCAATATGTAATTCATCATTGTTTTTTATTTTTCCAATCGTAACACTTATAACTCCATTGTCTCCAAATATATCTTCAAGCTTACCATACAATTTTATATAACTATCATCATTATTTACTTCTTCAATATCGGCTAATGAATATCTTTTTGTTGTCAAATTAAATTGGTTACTCTTATTGCTTAATTGTGATATTCTTTCCAAATATATTGGTTTAAATGACGTTATCTCTGCTTTCATTTTTAAAGATTTTAAATAATCATCATAATTTTCAAATGTTGCCATCATTTGACTTCTTTTTGCATTGTCTTTATAAAGTTCATTTTTCTTCAAATCTTCATTCGAGAAATTTGTCATTTCAAAATAACTATTATGATCTATTATTCTAATATAATTTTCTGGAACATCAATTTCTGGGGTTGCAATACCATCAACATAACTACTAACAATTTTTCTTTCTGCTGGGTTGTCGTCTACAAAAACAAAACTATCTGCTCCTAAATTAAGTTCTTCAGCTATATCTTTAATGTTCATGTTTTTAGGATTCCAATTTGCTTTTATTATAATAAAATCATCAGGCTTTAATGTTCCTGCTACATGATTTAAACCTGCTATAGCGTTCTCATGCTCATTTTTGGAATTTATATTTAATATAATACCTAAATCTTTATGGGCTTTTATATATTGTTGAAATTCACTATAAACTTGTCCACTTGGTACTTCTGGTCCAATAGCTAGATTTTCTACACCATCATCTCCAACTATTCCACCCCATAGAGTATTGTCTAAATCTAAAACAAACGCTTTCTTATTTTTACCATAAATAGATTTAATTATATTAGCTAAATTAAATGATAAGTATGGTATAGCTGGAACTTCCATAGCATATTTATACATATGCCAATAGAATTGATTTGCCCATTTGTCCAATCCATAACAAGAAGATACATAATTAATATCGTTTATAAAGAAATTTTTTGCTTCATTTGCATAATCATAGAATTTTTGATTTAATTTTGTTATAAAATTAGTTTTTCCATGAATATCTACAGCATCTTTATTTCCTAATAATCTATAATATGGATATTCAAAATTATTTTGTATAATCGTTGCATTAAATTTTGAAAATAGCTTTTCCCATACTGTTTTAAATTTACTAAATTCACTTTCTAATTTTTCTTGAACTTGTTTTTCGTCATCACACATTGTTGGATAATTAATAATGTTTCTATTTGTTGTATGAATATATATAATATCTGGATTAAAGTTATCTAATTCTTCATTTCCAAAAACAGCATCTTCATAAAATTTATTATATTCTGATTCATAAAAGCTTGGTTTTATTCCATAGTTAAGTAAAAATATTTCTAACATATTTTTTATTTCACTAGTCGTAGAACCACCTAATATAGCTATTTTCTTTTCTATTAAACCTTGATTATTTAACAATTCTTTTTTTATCTTTTTCTTGTTTTTTATTAAATAATTAACATCAAATGGATATTCTAATTCTTTTAGCATTTCTGCCTCCATCTATTAACATTATTCTTCAACTTTTTTGAACATATCTTTTCCTACACCACATAATGGGCATTAATCTAATATTTTCTCTTCTTTTAAAGTTTGTAATGTTGCTTCAATTACCTTGTCCATATCATAATATTTGTATTGACCTAATCTTCCACCAAAAATAATATTTTTATCTTTGTTAGCTAGTTCTTTATATTTTTCATATAATGAATTATTTTTTTCATCATTTATTGGATAATATGGTTCTTTGTCTTTAGTCCATTTATCTGAATATTCCCTTGATATAATTGTTTTATCTTTAGCTGTACCTTCTGCTATTTTTCCTAAGCTTACTCCATATTCAAAATGTTTATGCTCTATTATTCTTGTATATGGAACTTCATATTCAGTATAATTAACAACAGCATTTCCTTGATAATTCTCTGTGTTTAATACTTCTGTTTCAAATCTTACACTTCTATACTCTAGTTCTCCATAACAATAATCATAATACTCATCTATTGGTCCTGTAAATACTATTTTTTCAGCTATATTATCTAATTCTTGTTTGTTATCAAAATAATTACAATTTAATCTTACATCAATTCCTTCTAACATTTTTTCAATAATTTGTGTATAGCCTCCAATAGGTATTCCTTGATACAAATCATTAAAATAATTATTGTCATAAATAAATCTTACTGGCAACCTTTTAATTATAAATGCAGGCAATTCTGTAGCTCTTTTCCCCCATTGCTTTTCTGTATACCCTTTTACTAATTTCTCATAGATTGTTTTGCCAACTAAGCTAATTGCTTGTTCTTCAAGATTTTTTGGTTCAGTAATTCCTGCTTCCTTCTTTTCTTGTTCAATTTTTTCTTTTGCTTCTGCTGGTGTAAACACTCCCCAAATTTTGTTAAATGTATTCATATTAAATGGCATGTTATATACTTCATCTTTATACTTTGCTACTGGTGAATTTGTATATCTATTAAATTCTGTAAATTGATTTATATAATTCCATACTTCTTTATTGCTTGTATGAAATATATGTGCACCATATTTATGTACATTTATTCCTTCAATGTTTTCTGTATATATGTTTCCAGCAATATTAGGACGTTTGTCTATTACTAAGCATTTCTTTCCTTTTTTATTTGCTTCATAAGCAAATATTGAACCAAATAAACCTGAGCCTACTATTAAATAATCATACTTTTTCATAAATTACTCCTTTTTTTATCTTTTTGTTTCTTAATTCATTTATTGTTTTTATTATGTATAAGATTATCATAGAAAATATTAAAGATAATAATATTATTAAGATTAGCCTACACATATAGCTTAAATAATAAAATTTATTATGTATTATGTTAATAATCCATATATGATTTAAGTACAATGGCAAACTTAATTCTTCTAAATAATAAAATAATTTATTATTTGCCAAATTATAAAAAATCGTCTTTTCACTGCATGCTATTGAAATTGATACTGCTAATATTAATACTGCTACAAAGTCGTATTTAACATTTTTGCCAATTTGAGCAAGAACAAATATAGATAAAAAGCCACCTATTTCTATAATCGTTAATAATATTTTTGAGATCAAATTAAAGTTAATATTTTTCATTTTTTCTGAGATTTCATATACTATTGTACCTAATGATAATTCAAAAAATCCTCTTAGGAAACCCTTATACGCAAATCCTGTCCATTCCCAAGGGCCACGTAAATTTCCATATTTTTGCGATAAATAACCACCTATAAAAATAATAATTATTGGTGCTATTAAATAAGTAAAATTCTTTTTATATTTTCTTAATAATGGATATATGATAAGTATTGATATAAGCATTACAGATATATACCATGTTATACCTGATATATATGTCGTTTTAACACCTGACATATCTAAGAAAATTACATTCCATATTGAATTTATATAATGTTTTAATGAATATCCATTGAGTATACTATCAACTATCATAAACATTACAAAAGCTGAACAAGTATAAGGTAAAAATTTTTTTACTTTACCTAATATATATGACATTGTTTCTTTTCCTATATTTGAACAATCTTCCTTAACACTAAATGCTTTTTTTGCTATAAAATATCCTGATACTATAAAAAAGAATTCTACTCCTATAGAACCATATTTTAGTAAAGTGCTTTCATTTCCTTTATAATTGCCAGTAGTATGAAAAATCGCTATCATCAATGCAAACATAAACTTCCAGAAGCTTATTATTCCATTATGTATCTTCCTATTATTTAATGTTACGTGTGTGTGTGTGTGTGTGTGTGTACTCTCGCAACGGTTTTAAGTTTTCTTCATTTTTTTTATTCATATCATTTTCACTCCCTTATATGCTTTATAAATTTTAGGTATTTTTATTTGTATTACTAAATATATTTATTATACGTTTTAGTAAATTATTTGTATATTTATCCTTCAAAATAAATAAACTTCCAAAATAAACAACTATTCCTACTACTATTTGCGAAATAAGTTTTATTATATTTAATGAATAGCTTAACTTATTCATTAGTAATATAATTATAAACATTATAATTCCAGATATTAAATAATTTTTTATTTCAATTATAATTTGTTTAATATCAAAGTATTTTCTAATATAATAAAACTGGATTACAGTAACTGATGTTTCTGCCAAAACTGTTGCAACCGCCGCACCAATAGACATAAATTTTGGTATTAATAAAAAGTTAAATATCAAATTTACAATCGCTCCAACAATTACAGAAATTGTATATTGTTTTTGTTGCTTTGTAGGTAATAAAAACTGCGTTCCGATTACATTACTTAGTCCAATCATTAGTAATATAGGACTTATGACACATGTTATTATTGTGGATTTTTCATATCCTTTACCTAAAAACATTGGTATAAATGTTTTTGAAACTATTAAAATTCCAAATATCATTGGAATTGATAGAAAATAAACAAATTTAAATGAATTCATAATATTTTCTTTAATTTCTTCTTTTTTTCCATTTGCAAATTTATTTGCTATTCTTGGTAACATAACTGTACCGAGAGATGTTATTATTGTTAAAATTAATTTAATAATTTTCTGTGATTGTTCATAAAATCCAACTTCAGCTTTATCGTTTATTATACTTCCTATCATAACTTTATCAAGTACAGTATAAATTTGAGTCGCTATTTGCGGTATAAACAATGCTAATGTAGGCTTTATATGTTTCGCTATATTTAAATCTTTAATTTTTACTTTCGTTAAATATTTTGGTAGGTAAAACCATAAAGATAAATTACCTGCAGTGGTTGATAATGCATATATAAGTAAATATTTTCCTACATCATTTTCTGATTTTATAAATATAAATATACATATTATACTAATAATTTTTACTATTAAATTTCTACCAATGATTTTTTTAAATTCTTCTAATCCTTGAAAGAAACAACTTATATCAAAACAGTTTGCAAAAATTTCTAATAAAAGAATTTTATAGTATACTTTATATTCTCCATGAGAAACATATGTAATGTAAAATACTATCATTGAAATCATTAAAGTAATAAATCTTAATATAATTATTTCCCAAAATACTTTACTTCTTTTTTCAGTACTGTCTTGCACATATGCAACTTCTCTTTGTGCATATATAGCTATTCCTAAAGTACCAAAAAGTATAAAATAAGTTGTTACAGATATTGTATAACTATATATTCCTATTCCTTCAGCACCTAATACTCTTGATATATAAGGAGTTGTTATTAATGGTAATATCATTAGTAAAATTTGATATGCTACATTATATATGTAATTTTTAGCTACTGATTTTTTCATTTTTTCTTCCTCGTATTTTATTTTTTATACTTGTATATGACAATAATTTTATATTCCCTATTTCAATTAATGGCAATAATGAAATAACAAAAATATTTCTTCCTATATTAACTAGATGTTGTTCTACAAAAGACCATATACAAATAAATAATAAAGAAAATATTAGCCACTTATTTTTATCATAATTATGTGTTAAGGTAAAAGTATAACCTAATAATACTATACTGCAAAAAACGATTCCATAATCTAACATAACTCTTGCATACGAACTATCTACATAATTATAATTAAAACTTTCCATTTCGTCTGTGTCTATATATCCATGACCACCCCAACCATTCCATTCTATTTGTTCACCAAATAATGTAACTCCATACTCTTTATAAGCTTCACTTGTATATTTTAATCTATTACTTAATAACTCATTAACTCTAATAGCAAAGCTATTATTATTTGTATATAATAAAGTTATAAAATTAAACATTAAAAATAATATTATAGGTAATGTGCAACATAATATTTTAAATACTTTTTTATTCATAAAATAATTATATAATTTTTTTACAAATTTAAACTTAGATAAAAGCATTATTCCTAATATAATAGAAACTAATATAAAGCTCAATCTTCCATCTGTAAATTTATATAAAAATATATTTATCGTTTCTAAAATCATTAATTCAATATATGTTGCTTTTGATTTTCTAATATAAAAATACATTATTATTATTGAAAGATATATTCCTATAGCATCTGTTGCATATACAAACCCTAAAGAATGTCTAACTATACTTCCTCTATAAAAAATCCAGTCCGGTATTATTCCCATTAATGATAAACTTATTGTTATTAAAAAAATAAATATAAAAATATTAAAAGTAATTTTTATTAATTTATCAAAATCTAGTTTTCTTAAAGAAATTAAGAAGATTAGCAATAAAAAAACATTCTTGTTATGTGCCACCAAAAAAATTAATATTGACAATATTGTTAACAATATTATTGTTAATGTAATATTACTTCCATTCTTCCAATCTATAATTATTCTTATACCAAATACTATATAGCATATATATCTAATTATTTTCATACATACAAGCAATATATCATTTGATAAAAATAAAGATGTATTATTAATTAATAAAATCATCATATATATACCAAAAAAAACATACATAAAACTATCTGATTTTATATAATTTTTTATCTTGTTATTCATAAAATACACGTCCTTCATTATTACTTTTTTTATTTTTTAGATACTTTTAAAATATTTTATTGTCCTTTCTATACCTTCTCTCAATTTTACAGTTGGATACCAACCCAACTTTTCTAATTTTGTAGTATCTAACATTGTCCTTTTAAATTTTACATATTCATTATTATTTTCTTTTATATCAATTATTACATCTACTTTATTATTTAATAATTCTTTAATTAAATATGCTAAATTTATGATTTTTATTTCTTCAGTTTCATTTGATAAATTATATATATCATTTTCTTTACCATCTATTATAATTTTTAATAATCCAACTACGGCATCTGTAATATAACAAAATGCTCTCTTGTCTTCTCCTCTGCTTTTTAATATAATATTTTTCTCTTCAACCGCATTTCCGATTAAATCAGACATTATCCTTCCATCATTAGTTATATTCATTCCTGGTCCATATACATGTGCTATTCTAGCTATTTTATATTTTATATTATATTGATATTCATAGCTTATAATTAAGTTTTCAGCCATTCTTTTGCTTTCTGGATAACATGACCTCAATTGAGTATTATACAATTTTCCCATGTCAGTTTCTTTTATTTTTTTTATTGATTTATCCACTTCTCCATATACTTCTCGTGTTGATGTAAACATAACTTCTGCTTTTTTTTCTTTTGCCAATTCTAATACATTTAATGTTCCCATTACATTCGAATTGATAATTTCTACTGGATTATTAATAATACTTTTAGGATTTGCATTACTTGCCATATGTATAATATAGTCCAATTTATCATTTATTTCTATTTTATCATTTACATCTTGAATTATAGGTATTACATCTTTTCTTTTTTCACAATTTGTATTTTTATTTAATTTATTTATATTCCTTACCAACGCATATATTTTTATATTCATATTTTTATTATCATTTAAAAACATAAAATAATATATACAATACGTTGCTATCATTCCATTAGCACCTGTTATAAGTATATTTTTATTTTTAAATTTTTTATAATTATCAACCTGATTAGAAATAGAAAGTATATCCTTTTGAATTATTTCATTATTATACATATAAATTTCCTCTCATATTTTATTTTTATCATTACTAATTTAAACCAAAAGTTTGCTCATTTTCTTTGTATTTTAAATATGCTTTAAACACATATACATCTTCAGGTGTAGTAATTTTTAAATTTCCTCTATTTCCATTTACCATATGTGTTTCAATTCCTAATGTATTAAAAATTGTACAAGCATCTACCATATTTTCATATCCTTCTGGTCTTTTTCTAATATTTTCATGTGCATTTACAATATCTTTTAAATAAAAACTTTGTGGTGCTTGACCTATAAAAGTCTCTCTTCTATATGGCACGTTTGTAACCTTATTTTCATCTTGACTTATTAAAATTGTTTCATAACTCGGAATACTTGTAATAGCACTTCCATACTTCATCACTGCATTTATATTGTCTGTAATTAATTTTTCAGATATAAATGGTCTTACTCCATCATGAAGTAAAACGATTGAATCCTCTGGATTTTCCTTTTCTGCTTCTTTTATGCCATTATAAATAGATTCTTGGGCTTGATTTCCGCCTTCTACAATTTTTACTATTTTATCAAGATTATATTTTTTCTTTAAATTTTTCACATATTGAATATATTCTTTTTGAACGACTACATATATTTTATCAATCATTTTGTGGTATTCAAATATTTCAATAGTATGAATCAAAATGGGCTTTTCATTTATTTTCAAAAATTGTTTTGGTATTACACTGCCCATTCTTTCTCCCTTTCCGGCAGCAAAAATAATAGCTATATTCATTATTTACCTCTTCTTAAAAATATTATTTAAATTTTTGTCTTTTATAAAAAGATAATATTCTATATAATTTATAATTTGTCTTCCTTAGTAATTTTATTAATCTACTTTTTTTTTCAATATCAAAATATAATTCTTTATTATTATCATATATATAATTTTCAAAATCTTTGATTTTTTGCAAATTCTCCTTATTGCATGGCAATAATATAAGGAAATTACCAATTGAACCCGCAACCATATATCCTATATATTTTTGTAAATATTGTACTTTATTTGGTGTTAAACTTTTTTTTATTTTATTAAAAAATGAGACTAATCTTTTTGAAACTTTTATATGATCCTCATAATATTTTATTCTGCTGTCTAGTCCTATACTTTGGCCTATTCTTCCAATTCTATACATATATATTGGAATATGTGTAATATAAATTGTATTACAATATGCCATTGGATATATCGCATATTCTGTATCTGTATAAAAACAATTCTCCAATAATCTAATATTATGTTCTTTTAAAATTTCTGTTTTATATGTTATTGTATACATATTTAAATACCTTGGAATTTTTAACAATACATCATCAGTATTATATTCTCCATTATAATCATTTGAAAAACCATCAATTAATTTTGTTTTTTTGTTTTTTTCATAATATTCTATATATGGTGTAAAAACTACATCCGTATTCGTATTTTTTAATATTTTAATGATTTTCTTTAAATTATCTTTTTCAAACCAATCATCTCCATCTAATTGCTTAAAGTATTTTCCCTTTGCTAATTTTATACTACTATTTATTGTTGAACCATATCCTCCATTTTCTTTATGTACTAATTTTACTATGTTAGGGTATTTTTTTTCATATTTTTTTACAATTTCACCTGTTTTATCATTTCCTCCATCATCTTGCACTAATACCTCAATTTCTTCCATTTCATCTATTAATAACGATTCCAAAGCATTTTCAATAAATTTTTCAACATTATAAGCAGCTATTGATATAGTTAAAACTTTGTTCATAATATTTTCTCCCCTAGATATTTTGCAAATAATTTACTTGCCTCTCCTTTTTCATATGATTCTAACATTTTATGGTGTTTTTCCATATTATTTTTATAGTCTTCTAATTTAAATTCATCCACATTTTTTAATAATTCTCCATTAGATTCTGCAACTGGAAATCCCCACTCATGTATGTCTATTACAAAACCTCTTTTCTCTATATAATCATTTAAATCTGGGCAAAATAAGAAGCATGGCTTATTTAAAAACGAATAATCCCATATCGATGATGAATAATCTGTAATTAATGCGTCAGAAGTTATTAGTAATTCCTGCATATCTTCATATTCAGATACATCAATTAAATCATTTATATTTTTTTTCTTTGTAATAGTATGTTTTCTATACATTATAACCACTTTTTTATTAAATCTCTTTTCAAATTGTTGTTGTAATGCCTTAAAATCAATTTGTTCTAAATGATTATCTTCATTATATCTCCAAGTAGGTGCATACAAGATAATAAATTTATTTTCATCTATACTATATTTATTAAGAACTTTATTTCTAATTTCTTTGTGTAAATCTGAATTAAATAGTATATCATTTCGTGGCATACCAAGCTCAAGAACTTCACCTGTATAATAAAAATTTTTTCTAATTACTTCTTCTGTAAAAACTTTACTACTTGATATAAAAATGTCTGTATTTTTTATGTTATTTTTAGTTCTAATTTTAAAAAATTTAGTTCTAGCTTTTTCTACCATACCTACATTTTTATAGCATCCTCCACCATGCCATGTTTGGACTTTTATTTGTTTTTTCTTTTTTGGAACTTCTCCTCCCTCAATAGAATTAGATATTACAACTGTTGACAAAATTCGATAATAATAATATCTAATACTTCTATATTTACAAATAATTGTATTTTCACTTTTTAAAAACATATAATCTTTTGGATTCTTAAAACTCCATACAAATTTATAGTTCGAAAAATTATCCATCTCTTTTAGATATAAATATATATATTTAGGATTACAAAAAAAACCTGCTCCTGAGTTAGTGCAAAACATAATACTTTTTTTTAAACCTAATAATTTTACTGGTGATAATATAATTTTTACTATATACATAAATATTGTTTTTATTATTTCTTTCATTTAAAATTCTTTTATCCCTTCTTATATGAAATTTAATTTTTATCATATTTATTTAGTTTACATATTCAATATCTGGATAAAATTTTTTTCCGTCACTTATAGATGAAAAGATAATTTTTATTCTTTTCATTTTATCATTTTTATTTGACTTTAATATTCTTATAATATGAATAATTAATCTAATATATAGCAAAATCCAGCCTTTTAATCCTTCTCTTCTATAAAGTACAACATCATTTCTATATAAGTATTTAAATCTATCTAATCTATCATCATTTACCGTTGCTATATCTGCACCTTCATTTTTTTGCGATTTATGTGTAACTATGCTATTGGTTACATAATAACAATTGTATTTTCTAGATATTCTTCTAGTATATTCCCAATCATCAGTCCAAATAAAAAATTCTTTAATTGGTAGTCCTATTTTTTCTACAACTTTAGTTTTTAAAAATAATGAAACAAATGAAGCCATAGCTATTTTTTGAATTGGTCTATCAAAATTCTTCTGCCATGTATGAAAATTTTTTTTAGGTATATTCATTTTGCATATTTGATTATTTTTCCATAAAACTTTGCTTGATAGAAATCCATATTCTCCATTCAACTTGGAGTCCGCATCTATTAATTTAGTTAATGTATCTTTGTGAACTATGCAATCGTCATCCATTAACCACATAAAATCACATCCTATTTTATATGCTTCTTTAATTCCATAATTAAATCCGCCTGCTCCACCTATATTTTTATTTGTATTTTTATATATAATCTTCTTTTCATCAATAAGTTTTTGAATATAATCTTTTGTACCATCTGTACTATTATTATCTATAACCAATATCTTGCAATTTTTATAATTTTGTTCCATCAATGCCTCTATAGATTCTTTTAATAACTCTTTTCGATTATATGTAACTATAATTGCAACAACCTTTTTGCTTTCTTCTTTTTTCATATTAAAAATTTTTTATCCTTCACTGTATTATTATGTGCTATTTTATAATATATTGTCGTAAAAATCAACCATTTTTGTTTATAAATTGCAAATTGATACTTCTACAATCGTACAATATATATATAAATATTGTACGTACAACAAAAAAAGGAATTATAGTTTTTTTGACTTTAATTCCTTTATACAAATTTATTATTTTTTATCTCCAATATCTTAAAAATTTCATTTTCCATCATATCCTGGTTTCTTTAATAATTTAAACATGTTCGTTTTATATTTTTCAACCCCTGGTTGATTAAATGGATTAACCTCTAAAAGTTCAGCCGACACTCCACAAGCTTTTTCAAAAAAGTAAATTAGTTCTCCTAAAGACTCTTCATCTAATTTTTTTATATTTATTACTATATTTGGAACTCCTCCATCAACATGTGCTTTAATAGTTCCTTCCATAGCTTTTTTACTAACATAAGATAATTTCTTTCCTTGTAAATAATTCAAATTATCTAAATTATCTTCATCAAAATTTATTTCTATATCAGATTCACTCTTTTCAATATTTAATACAGTTTCAAACATTAATCTTCTTCCATCTTGTATATATTGACCTAAAGAGTGTAAATCTGTTGTATAGTCTGCTCCAGATGGAAATAATCCTTTTCCATCTTTTCCTTCACTTTCGCCAAATAATTGTTTCCACCATTCTATAAAATAGTGCATTTTAGGTTCATAATTAATAAGCATTTCAATTGATTTATCTTTTTCATATAACATATTCCTAACTACTGCATACTTATAACATTCATTATATTTTAAAGATTTATCTAAATATTTATCTTCTGCTATAGCTGCTCCTTCCATAAGTTTATCTATATTTAATCCACTTGCTGCAATTGGTAACAAACCTACAGCTGTTAAAACAGAAAATCTGCCCCCAACATTATCTGGAATCACAAAAGTTTCATATCCTTCTGAATCAGCTAATGTTTTTAATGCACCTTTTTTCTTATCAGTTGTAACATATATTCTTTTTCTTGCTTCTTTTATGCCATATTTATTTTCTATAATTTCCCTAAAAATTCTAAATGCAATCGCTGGCTCTGTAGTAGTACCCGATTTAGATATAACATTAATACTAAAATCTTTCCCCTCTAATACTTCAATTACATCATTTATGTAATTAGGACTTAGATTATTTCCTACAAAAATAACTCTTGTCCCTTTTTTATCTTCATCATAAATTGAGCTATGAAGTGATTCAATAACTGCTCTTGCACCTAAATACGAGCCTCCTATACCAATAACTAATAAAATTTCTGAATCTTTTTGGATTTTACTTGCTGATTTTTTTATTCTTGCAAATTCCTTTTTATCGTAATTAGTTGGCAAATGTAACCAGCCCGCAAAATCTTTCTCATCATTACTTTTTTCTTCTAATTCATTATGTATATCTTCTACTACATCTGCATGTTCTAATATATCTTTCTCCTTGACATCAGCATATTTAAAATCAACTTTTATATTTGGCATTTTTTTCTCCTTTGTTTAAATTTACTATATTGCCCCAGTTTTATTTATTATAGATATTATTGTTTTAAAGAAAATCTTTATATCTAACCATAAAGAAATATTTGTGGCATAATAATATTCCATTTTAACTCTCTCATCATAAGAAATTTTGCTTCTTCCATGTGATGCCCAATATCCTGTTATACCTGGCTTAACTTTTAATATATCATCTTTATATTTTCCAAATTTTTTCAATTCATTTGGAACAACTGCTCTTGGACCTATCAAGCTCATCTTTCCCATTAATACATCTATAAAATTAGGAAATTCATCTAATGAACTTTTTCTTAATATCTTTCCAACTTTAGTTATTCTAGGGTCTTCTGAAAGTTTTCTATTTTTTTCCCATTCTTTTTTTAACTGCTCATCTTCTGATAATATCTTTTCTAATTTTTTGTCTGCATCAACACACATCGTTCTATATTTATGCATTTTAAATGGTTTTCCGTTTTTTCCTATTCTAATATGAGAATAAAATATAGGTCCACTTTCTTTATTATATTTATTAATAATCCATACAATTACTGTAAGAGGTATTAATATAATAATTCCTACAACACCTGCTATTATATCTAATACCCTTTTTATAACTAAATATATATTTTTACTGATATCTTCAAAACTTCTCTTTTTTATTTTTTTATTGATATGTTTTATTGTTTTGTTTTCTTCTTTTTCAGCAGTTTGCATATCAGTCAATTTTCTCACTCCTTTTTGAAAGTATTTCGTTATATCGATACTAGTAAATTATATAATATTTAACAAACTTAGTAAATAGTTTATTATATTTTATTTTTAGCATTTTTTCACATAGAATGATATTTTTTCTATTTTTTTATTAATATTTATATTTTCTATTACTTATTCCTCTTTATATCCTGTTTTTGTAACAATTTGATCGCTAATATTTTTTATTTCTTCTGGAATCACGTAATCTTCTTCCTCAAATATTTCTTTATGTAGTTTAACGACATTACTTTCTAATGTAGTTGGTATTCCATACCATCTATCAAAAGTTATTCCCTTAGTTGTATATGGCCAGCCCAAACTATTAGAAAATTTAATTTTTACAAGAGTTGGTACTAAAGATAAAATATCACTTGAAGACATATTTGTGCTTATCTTAGGTAAAATAGTATTTACAAAACTAGTAAGTTTACCTATTCCTAAAGTTTTTGCTTTATTTACCATTGCCTCAATAACTGTTCTCATTCTTTCTGTTCTTTTATAATCTCCACCATCTGTATATCTTATTCTAGAATATGCAACTGCTTGAACTCCATCTAATACTTGAGTTCCTGTAGTTGTAATATGTTTTGAAGATTTTCCAGATGAATTAATTAATGCATCTATATAACTATTTATATATTTTAATTCTTGGCTATCAATATTAATAGATACTCCACCTAATGTATCTACTGCTAATATTACAGCATCAAAATTTACTGTTACATACTCTTTAATATTTAAATCTAAATTTGTATTTAATGCTAATAAAGTATTTTGTGCTCCTCCATACGAATATGCATGAGTAACTTTATCTAGCTTTTTCGTTCCATTTTCTACAAGTTGCAAATATGTATCTCTATAAACAGATACTAATTTTACATCATTTGTACTTTGATTTATGCTTGCTATTATAATGCAATCACTTCTATTTCCTAATCCATAGTCATCTGCTCTACTATCTATTCCAAGTAATGCAATATTTCTGTAACCTTTTAAATTTTCCAAAGTATCTTCATTGATTCCTATTGCATTTTCATCAATTTCTTCCTTATTCATTGAGCCTAGCATTGAACTTATATAAGTCCAACCACCAGCAACAACCCCACCAACTAATACTATCAATACAATTAAAATAATAACTATTACTTTTATTGCTTTTTGTACTTTTGTTTTTTTCTTTTTTATTTTTTTAGACATTTTATCCTCCAATATTTTAATGTTTTATGTAACTTCTTGTCATTTTCTATTTGTTTTAAATTATATATCTATTTTCCTTTATAAGTCAACCTTTTAATATTTATGTTTTTATTAATTATAAAAAATACACTAAAATAATACTTACCTACATTTTAGTGTATTTATATATATTTTTATTATGTTAAAAATTAATTTCTTTTTCTACAAATAATTTCTAATCCCTCTATCTGTGCAATTATAAAAAATGGCAATCCTGCTAATATATATCTAGATCTATCTTCCCAAATTAAGAAAAATAGTATAAAGCCAAACATTAGAAAATAAAAAATTACATTTATATTTTTAAAATCTTTATTTTTTATTACTTTACATATACCTATAAATATTAAAATTAACATACTCATATGCATTATTTGTGGTATATACTTATAATATTTTACATATTTTCCTGATTGTAGGACAAATTCATGTAGTATAGTTCTTTTTACAGGCTTTCTATTAATTTGATTAGGTACATAATAAGTTCCATCAGTCCATGTAAATTTTAACTTATCATTTAAATGTTTTATAAAAGTGTTAGCATTATAGTTTGATAATGTATTATTTATTATATTTCTTAATTCTATTCTCTTTTCACTATATTTTCCTTCTTTTGTGGCCGTTTGAGCAATCGGCTTATTCCATGTACCTTTGCCGGTTAAACCAGTTGCTAAAAAATATTCTATAGGCGCTTTATATGCATTTAATTTTTTTCTATCTTTAATAATAATGTTTTGTTCAATCACATTGTATAAAGTCATCATTATAAAAATTGTACATGTAAAAGCAATTATTTCTTTATAATTCTCTTTTACAAGATTTACGATTTTTTTAGTAAATATTAGATATAAAATATATGCAATCACTATAAAACACGTTGTTACTTTTATTTTTATACCAATATATGTCACAATTCCTAGTATTATATAACCTATAGCTTTCTTTATTTTGTTTTCTTTTTTTATAGAATTTACTATTAAAAATATGTATGTTATTAAAACAATCATAAACAAAGCTAATGTGTCTGTATAATATATAGCTGTATACATATATAATGGTGTTGTAAACAATAATATTATTGCTACCATCATTGCTTTTTTATTTCCAAATATTTTCTTAGTTATTAGATATGTTAATATTCCACTAAGTGCAACTATTATTGCATTAAATATTGTTGCAATTGTACCATAATCTGTTAGCTTCATTAAAGTACATATTTTAAATAATACACTATATACAATTGTTATACCTATATTGTTTGGATATTGATATAAGTATATTGATCCCATTTTTCCTTTGGTAGCTATATTTACAGCTATATTATATACTGTTTGAATATCCCAATCTGAATTATGTATTTTTACTATTTGTGAAACAATTAAGCATATTATAGAAAATAAACCGTAATATAATAAATGGAAGTACTTTATTATTTTCGATTTTAGGTATAATTTTAATATATACAAATTTCATAAGAAAAATATATAATATTATACCTATAGTAAGGTATATTGGATTAAAATCATACATAATTTTATCATAATCTAGTATTCCTAGTAAAATTATCCACAATAATATAAATCCTAAAATAGTTAATATAACTTTAATTAATGTATTTTTTGTAATTTTTTTATTTTTTAAGAAATATCCGTGTGTGTGTGTGTGTGTGTGTGTACAGTTGCAACGTTTTTCGTCTTTTTCATTTTTTTCTCCTTTTATTTTTATATATTATCTTATTTGAAAATATAAACTTGTTAGTTTCTTTTCACCGTTTACTTCCATTTCACCTATATTTTCATCTATTTCTTCTGTACAATATACATACATGCTATCAGTCTTTTGATAAAATCTTGTTCCTTTAGTTCCAGTTAATCTAATTTCATATTCATCATCTTTATTTACTTCTGCATCATTTAAATTGATTTTCAACAAACTATTATCCTTTATCTCAGTTCCTGCTATGCTTGTATAAAAAATACTCATATCTTTAGTTACATTCCATATTTCAATATTTACAAGAATAAAATTATCACGGTAATATCGTACATTATGAAATTTTAAAGATAATTCCTTCAATTGTCTTTCATCTTCAAATTTTATTTTTTGTGTTATAACATAATCTTTTTGTGCATCTACTAGATTAAATTCACTAACTTCATTCTCTAATTCTAAATTAGTATATGCAATTGGATTAGTCTTTACTGTATAAGAATAAAAAATTACTCCTATTGTTCCAATTATAATTCCCACTCTCAAAAGAAGTAACCCTTCTGAAATTTTAGTCTGTTTGCTTCCCTCTTCCTTATCTTTCACCGATGGTCTAGATAAGAATAGTATAATTAAAAGAGTAGTAACAAATATCGTTGAAAAAAGAGTAGTATATCTATCATAATTCAAAGTATGTAACATGTTGCAAAATGAATCATATTTCAACATACTTTTATCTGCTACATTATATATTTTAGGTAGAATTAGCCTTGTTATCAACTGACCATCAGCAAGCAATGTTGCTGCAATTGAACTATATAGAAAATAAGAAAAAGAACCAATTGTTTCTAGTAATACATTTGTTGATAAAAATTTATCATTAACAAATATATTTATAACTAAAAAAGGAGTCACTAATATTATCCAATAAGGATTTATATTTACAAATGCAGTAAATATTGCCCAAACGAAAAAACTCACATAAATAATTATATTATTATTTACATTTTCACTTTTATATAAATATGTATAAACTAATAAGCATATATATAATGCTATAAATATAGATATAGGACTCCCTATTTGTATATTTGATCCTAACACTTGATTTATCGCATCTCTACTTTGAGATCCTAGAGCATATTTATAGATTATACTTCCACTATATAAAATTTTCTCTATAATTAATAAGCTCATCATTAAAACTGTTTTTAATCCTGCTTTAATTATACTTTTATTTCTTAAAAGTATTAATGGTAGAGCAAGAAAAATAGCAAACATTTTTAAAGGTACAGCTATTATAAAGGATATATAAAATAAAACATTATCTTTTTTTAGATAACCATATAATCCTAAAAGCATAAAAAATATGGCTATAATATCTAATTGCACTATAACAAATACTACTGAAAATGTTGTCATACTACTTAAAAATATAAATGAAGCTAACATTGATTTTTCTTTGCTCACATTACAACATTGTCTCAAAATCTTATATATTAAATAAGCCGAAAGTACAGTCATAACTACAATAAATGTTTTTCCCCATAACAACCATAAATTCCATAAAAACGAATTATTTCCTAAAATTTTAGTCACAAAGTACATAGGTATATTCCATATTGCATATAGGAAATATATCATTATACTATAATTTGCAGGATACCTATTATGTGCTAACTCTACACTTAATTCATAAAAATTTAATCCTTTTCCATAAAAGATTGATTTTGCAAAAGTCATTGAATTATCAACAGTATTAGTTTCGTCGCCATACATAAAAATAAGATGTGCTACTATTAATGCACATATTAATAATAGCCATTTTAACCATTTTATATTATTTAATCTTTTTCCGTACTTCTTTTAGTTTATTAGCTGCTTCAAGCTTTTGCATTTCTTTTTCCCCTTCATAAGTACAATTTACTTTAGATAATTTCCATTCTCTGTATACTTTTTAAAAACTATTCTTATACTTTTTATTAAAAAACTTAGCCATTAAAAATGCAGTGCCTTTTTTTAACCAATTTACATCTTCCATATCAATTACTTTAATTTCCTTATATTGTAAATTGTTTGTATTTATCCATACATCTAATAATAATTCTGATATTCTTCCTAAATATCTTGCATGGAAAGTATCATATTCTTTAGGATTACATCTTTTTTCTAATTCAAATAATATATCAAATAGCCACTTACAATAGTTATCAAAGTATTCTTTTTTCATTATAAACATGTTAAACATATGGGCTGACGTTCTTTTATGTAATTTTTTAAATTCTTCTAAATACTCTGGATATTTTTCTTTTATAATTTTTTCTGTTTCTTCAAGTGGTTCAACATACATTGTGTGTTCATAATGTTTATATAAGTTTTCAATGTAATATTTTCTTTTTTCAGGTAGTATAATATCTGTATTTTCTAGTTTTTTTTCAATTTCTTTTCTATTTACAATTTTTTCAAATTTATCTTTACCATTTTTTTTGCTTTTATTTGAAGCAAAATGTCTTCTATAATGTACTAGTCCTATATAATCTGCATTTAAATTTTTCCACGCCCAATACATTCCAGTAAGTTCACAGTAAAATGGATTCTTTGCAGAAATATTATCACCCTCATTGTCTTTTTGAAATCCTAAATCCTCTTTTCCTTCTGCACCTACTTGTATCGGAATATAAATATCATCTGTTGGCATTAAATACTTTTTATGTGTTGCTACTAATATTTTAATGTCTTTCATAAATAATTTCCTTTATTCTTTATTATTGTTTATTTTTCTACAATAAATATTTTTCTTTTATATTTTTTGCTTTATTGATTATATATTTTTATATCGGAAAATACAAGTATTTAAAAAAAATTAATCATACAGGTAATTTTTTTATAAAAGTATAAAAAATACAATGCATACAACATTGTATTTTTACTTGTAAAATTACTCTTTTCTCAATAAAGTAAATTTCACTTTTTCACTATCATCTGTTATCTTTTTTAAATAATAATCGCTACTCATTAAATCAATAGAAACAATAGGTCTCAATTTATTACATGGATAAAAAGAAACATTAGCAGAGTTAGAGCTTAATACATGACTACCGTTCACTTGACATAAGTTATCTCCCACACGAACTGCTTGAATTCCATAGTTACAATATTTATCATACAAATGAACATAGCGACCTCCAAGCCAATATAGACCACTTAGAAAATTAGAACCAGTTTCATCTTTAAATAATAAATCATAATAATTACTATTTATAAATTCATCTTGTTTATTAAAAAAATCATGACTATAACACGACTGTCTAAATTCAATATTACCAGTAGCAGTTATGCTTTCATCTTCATTTTCATATTCATTTTCCTTTTCCCATATTAAATTTTCTTTATTACCTTTCCATTTCGAATCATAATTTATCCACATTTTAGGATAAATCGGATTTTCATATGTTTTTGTATTTCCAAATTGGATTTCACCATTATCTTTTTCTTCCCAACCTGTTTCATTACCATCATGCTTAAATTTTGTATAATCATAAGTACTTACATTTTGTATATCACTTAACCTTAAATTTGCCACTGTTATACCTTTTCTCAAATTTGTACTACTTTCTTCATATTGTCCATAACATTGTCTACATACTTCATTTATTGCCCATACTCCATTATTGTATCCTATTGCTCCTTTTAATGTTACTGCTGAATTTGTCGGCTTACTTGATATTAATCTTATTGTTTTTGTATTATTATTATAGTCCCAAATTTTCCATTCTAACTCTTCTGTTTTAAATTTTTGTTCTCCATTTGCTTCTACTCCACTCATCGTGTTACCATTTCCATCTGTATTTGAATCTAGTCCAGTATTTTTTCCTTCTAGTACAAATTCACTGCCTTCTGATTTTACATTTGTTATTTGATACCCTGTAACTATTGCTCCTACATAATCATTATAATCTATTGATATCTCGTCCATTTTTTCTATTATGTCATCTAAAGCTGACTGTTCTTGTTCTTATGCTTCTTTATATTTTTCTGTAGCTAGCTTTGCTCTTTTAAATAATCCATTTTCACTCAAAGCTGTGCTTATTGTCACTCCCGCTAAAATTAATAGTATAATAATAGTTATAACTAATGCTACTAATGTTATTCCTTTTTCTTTATAATTTATTTTTTTCATCTCGTAATCTCCTCTCTTGTTTCTTATTATTTACCCTTTTGTTATATTTAGTATTTGTATTAATTTTATTATCTATAAAGTATTTAGTTGAGGCATTATAATGTTTTATTTCTGTTTTTTTATTAAGTAAATAACTTAATAAAAAATATTTAATTCATTAAAAGCTCTTAAATAAATGGTTTTAAGATATTTATTTTTTTATTTTTTTACCATTTTGTAATATTTCTTTTTATTTTTTATATTTATATTACCTTGTTACATATGATATATTTTTAATATTGTATTTTTATTAAGTTATTTACTTAATAATTTTTTTTACAAAAAAAATAAAAAAATAGAGGTTGTATCCTCTATTTATTATCCAAATATTCCTCTTTTCTTTACTGGAGGTTGTTCATTCATTGATTTTGCAAGTTGCATAAACAATTCTCTTTGCTCTTTTGATAATCTTTTTGGTGTTTGGACTTGAACAGTAAAATTTAAGTCTCCTGTTGAATTTCCTCTCTTAAATCCTTTTCCCTTAATTGTAAATTTACTTCCAGTTTGAGTTCCTTCTGATATATCATAATCCACATCTTTTCCACCTACTGTTGGAATCTTTAATTTTGCTCCTAATGTTGCTTGTGTAATTGTAATTGGAATTGTAAGTTCTATATCATTTCCTACACGATTAAATATACTACTTTTCTTTACTCGTATATCTACATATATATCACCATTTGGTCCACCATTTTTTCCTGGCTCTCCTTTACCTCTTAAAAGTAAAGTTTCACCATTTTGTGTTCCTTCTGGTACACTAAATTTAATTTTTACATTTTTTCTTATTGTACCCTTTCCTTTACATGTATCACAAGGCTCCTTTATTACTTTTCCTGTTGCTCTACAATTTTCACAAGGTCCTACAGTTTGAAATGTTGCAAATCCACCTATAGTTTGATTTTTCTTTACTTGACCTGTTCCATGACATATTGGACAAGTTTCTACACTTGTTCCTGGTTTTGCTCCAGATCCATCACAGTCATCACATTTCACATTTTTATTTACTGAAAACTCTTTTTCTACTCCTGTAAAAGATTCTTCAAATGTAATGTCTATACTATATCTTAGGTCTTGACCCTTAGTGGGTGCATTAGCTGATTTTGTTTTTCTTCTTCCTCCTCCAAAAAAAGATGAAACAAAGTCGTCAACTATATCATCAAATCCTCCAGATGTATATGTATAAGAATTTCCAAAGCCTCCAAAGCCATTTCCGAATCCACCAAATCCACTTCCAGCTCCTCCATATCCTGCTCCAAATGGCGATCCTTCTGCTGATCCAAACTGGTCATAATTTCTTCTTTTCTGAGGATCTGACAATACAGAATAAGCTTCTCCTACTTCTTTAAATTTTTCTTCTGCCTCTTTTCTATTATCTGGATTTGCATCTGGATGCCACTTTTTTGCTAATCTTCTATAAGCTTTCTTTATTTCGTCATCTGATGCATTTTTATTTAAGCCTAAGACTTCATAATAATCTTTTGCCATTTCTTCCTCCAATTGAATTATTTTAGTCTATATTAAATCTTGAGGTTGGATAAGTATTCCAACCTCGTATTTTATCTTTTACAAACATTTTGCATTCATATTTAATACTACATTTGCTTTAGCCTTTTTATCTATATTTCTTTTTCCTTTTGATTTGAAATCTTTTCTATCATTTTATCGATTTTTTCTCCATATTCTCGCCTTAAGTCTCTTAATTTATAGCCTTCTTCATAATAATATGCTAAAAGCCCTTTTCTCTCTTCTACAATAGGAGATAAATAGGAAATTTCTCTATATCTGTCTGTATTGCTCCCTGCAAAATATTTTTCCATTACTATTAAAAATAATGTTTTATTATTAAGACCACTTTTTAAATATTTACTATTTAAGTTTTCATTATTTTCTAAAACTTTTTTTGCTAGTTCTTCATGATAACCTATTTCATCATCAGATATTATTTTGCCATCACTATCTATAAAAAAGACTCTTCTTGTATTCATTATAAAAATTTCCTGTTTTATTATTTTTCTTCTTCACTATCAGTTTCAGTCGCATTAGTATCTGAAGCATTTGATGTGTTTTCTTCTGTTGTAGTGTTTTGTGCATCAGTAGTATTTGCTCCTCCTTGAGCAGAAGCTTGAGCTGCTTGTGCTTGGCTATATAATTTTTCTGATATTGAATAAAATGCTTGTGTTAAGCTATCTGTTGCTTTTTTGATTTCTTCAACATCTTTTCCTTCTAATGCTTTATTTACTTTATCAATTTCTTCTTTTACTTTTGATTTTTCTTCACTACTTATTTTGTCTCCTAATTCATCAAGAGTTTTTTGGCAATTATAAACTAAACTTTCTGCATTATTTCTAACTTCAATTTCTTCTTTTCTCTTCTTATCTTCTGAAGCATGTGCTTCTGCATCTTTTACAGCTTTATCAATTTCTTCGTCTGTTAAGTTTGTACTTGCTGTAATTGATACTTGTTGTTCATTTCCTGTTGCCATGTCTTTTGCTGATACATGAACTATACCATTTGCATCTATATCAAATGTAACCTCTATTTGTGGTACTCCACGAGGTGCTGGTGCTATTCCTGTTAATTGGAATCTTCCTAATGTTTTATTATCTGCTGCCATTTCTCTTTCTCCTTGAAGTACATGTACTTCAACACTTGTTTGACCATCTGCAGCTGTTGAGAATATTTGAGATTTCTTTGTTGGAATTGTTGTATTTCTTTCTATTAATCTTGTTGAAACTCCACCATAAGTTTCAATTCCTAATGAAAGTGGTGTAACATCTAATAATACTAAATCTTTTACATCTCCAGAAAGAACTCCACCTTGAATTGCTGCACCAATTGCAACACATTCATCTGGATTTATTCCCTTATCAGGCTCTCTTTCTGTTATCTTTTTAACCATTTCTTGCACACATGGTACTCTTGTTGATCCACCTACTAATAATACTTTATGAAGTTCACTTGCAGTTATTCCTGCATCTTTCAATGCATTTTCAACTGGTACTCTTGTTGATTCTACTAAGTCATGTATTAATTCTTCAAATTTTGCTCTTGTTAATGTTACATCTAAATGTTTTGGTCCTGTTGCATCTGCTGTAATAAATGGTAAGTTAATTTGTGTTTGTTGCATTCCTGAAAGTTCTATCTTTGCTTTTTCTGCAGCTTCTTTTAATCTTTGCATTGCCATTTTATCTTGACTTAAATCAATTCCTTGTTGTTTCTTAAATTCTTCTACTAGATAATCTATTATTTTTTGGTCAAAATCATCTCCACCTAAGTGAGTATTTCCATTTGTTGATAAAACTTCAAATACTCCATCTCCTATATCTAGAATTGAAACATCAAATGTTCCTCCTCCTAAGTCATATACCATTATTTTTTGATCTTGTCCTTCTTTATCCATTCCAAAAGCTAATGCTGCAGCTGTTGGCTCATTTATTATTCTTAATACTTCTAGTCCTGCAATTTTTCCTGCATCTTTTGTTGCTTGTCTTTGAGAGTCATTAAAGTATGCTGGTACTGTAATAACTGCTTGTGTTACAGGACTTCCTAAATAACTTTCTGCATCTGATTTTATTTTTTGTAATATCATTGCTGATATTTCTTGTGGTGAAAATTTGTCTCCATCTATTGAAATTTTTTCAGCTGTTCCCATTTTTCTTTTTATTGACATTATTGTATGGTCTGGATTTGTAACTGCTTGTCTTTTTGCTATTTGTCCAACTAATCTTTCTCCATCTTTTGAAAATGCTACTACTGATGGAGTTGTTCTATTACCTTCTGAATTTGGTATTACAACTGGTTCTCCTCCTTCCATAACTGCTACGCATGAGTTTGTTGTTCCTAAGTCAATTCCTATAATTTTTCCCATTTTAAATTTCCTCCTTAATTTTGGTATGGTTACCTTTATTTTATACTTTTTATCCTTACCTTTTATTTTTTCCTATTTGGTTAATATTCTTCTTTTGTTATATATAATTAAAAAATTAATAACTAAATATTTTTAATTGGCTACTACTACTAAAGAGTGTCTTAATACTCTGTCTCCTATCATATAGCCCTTTCTATATTCTTCTTTTACAATTTTTGCTCCAAGTGAACTATCTTCTACTAGACTAACTGCTTCATGAAGTGATGGATCAAACGGCTGTCCTACTGCTTCTATTTCTTTTACTCCATTTGAATTAAGTACTTCTTTAAATTGCTTTAATACTAATTCAATTCCATTTTTGTATTGTTCATCTTGTGTAGTACTTTCTACTGCCTTTTCTAAATTATCTATAACTGGCAACAATTTCATTACCACGTCTCCCATAACAGAATTATACATTCCTGTTCTTTCTTTATCGCTTCTCTTTTTAAAGTTTTCAAATTCTGCCATTAGTCTTTTTATTCTGTCTTCTTTTTCCTCTATATCTTGTTTCTGTTCTTCAATTTTTTCATTTAAAATATCTACTTCTGTTTTTTCTTTTTTTTCAAATTTCATGTTCTCATTTTCTTGATTTATTTCGCCTGTATTATTTTCCATTTGATTTTCATTTTGTAAATTATCATTATTCATATTATTTGCATTTTCATCCATTTTACTACTCTTTTGCGTATAATTTTATTATACGATTTCTCCTTATATGTTATTTAGATTTTTAGGTTAAATCTATAAACCTTAGTATTTTTATTAATTAAGTTTTATTAGATTTACTATAGTTAATTTATCCTTCTGTTTATAAAATTACTTTACTAGTCTGTTTTTCCACTTCCTAACTCATTGTTCATATTCTTATTAAGTTCTTTATTTATATATTTAAGCACAGATATTACTTTTGAATAATCCATTCTTGTAGGACCTATAATTCCTATCGTGCCTAAGTCTTTTCCTGCAACTATATTTTTAAAAGTTACTATACTTAAATCTTTCAATCCATTTTGCTCATTGCCTATATATACATTAAATTCTTCATCATTTTCTAATATATCTGATATAAAGTCTTTTCTATCTAATAACCCCAGAAATCTTTTTGCTAAATCACCACTCTTAAATTCTGGATTATCTAAGGCTCTATTTGCACCTTTTAAATATATTCTTGATTCATCATTTAAAAGCTTTGTAATTTGATTTATTATAGGTTTTATAACATCTACTTTATATGCCATTTCATTAATGATGTATTTTTCCATTGGTACATCAATAATTGATAAATATTGTCCTCTTAATTTGTTATTAAATATTATGTTAAGTGTATCTACTTGTTCTTGACTAATATCATTGTCAAATTTTATTATCGTTTCTTTTATTGTACCAGTTTCTGTAAGTATAACTGCCATAAGCATTCTTGTACCTATTAAAACAAATTTTATTTCTTGTATTTTTTGTTTTTTTGCATTTGGTTCTATTGAAACTGTTGTATAATGTGTTACATCTGAAATAGTATTTGTAGCTATTTTTGTAAGTTCTTCCATTTCATTTACTTTATTTTCTAATGCTTGATTTATATATTTTATTTCATTTAATGTTAAATTCTTTTCATTTAATAATTTATCAACATAAAATCTGTATCCTTTTGTAGATGGTATCCTTCCACTTGATATGTGTGTTTTTTCTAAGAAACCCTCTTTTTCAAGTTCTGCCATATCATTTCTAACTGTTGCACTACTACATTCAAGCCCATATTTGTCTATCAAACTATTAGAACTTACTGGTTCTACTGTATCAATATATTCATTTACTATTGCTTGTAATATTCTTTTTTTTCTATTATCTAATTCCAAATTTACCACCTCTTTATGATTCTACTTTTTTACGTAAAAAAATTATGTTATCTAATTTACTAATTAGATAAGCAATATTTATAGAATCATTAATTTACTTTTTTTTGATGTTTATTGTAATTAGTAATTTATTAGCACTCTTGTTTTAAGTTTGCTAACATTCTATATCCATTTTTAGCAAATGTCAATATAGATTGCTAATTTATTTGTGAATTTTATGTGAAACTTTATTTTTTATATTAGGGATTTATTATTTGAAACAAAATTAATTTAAATAATTTTTTCTTTTATAAAACATATGAGAAATAAACACTTCTTGACTTTCATAATTTACTGTATATAAAATTATGTAATTATTAACTATCATTCTACGATAAACTCTTTGTAGTCCATTATATATATTAAATCTTCCTATTCTCATATAGAGTCTCGGTGATTCTCTTAAATCTGAGACTCTTTCAAAAACTTTTAATATTAATTTTTCGGCTATTTCTTTTTCTTTTAATTTATATGAAATATATGAATATATTTCATTCATTTCTTCTTTGCATTCGTCAGTAATTATAATTTTAAATTTCATCTATTTTTACTCCATATTTTTCCTTAAAGTCTTTCATCACTTCTTCTAGTGTATGCGTTCTTCCCATTCTTATATCTTCTTCTGATTTTAAAAGATGTTGTATGTCTTCTTCTGTTAATTCAATTTCTTCATTATCAACATCATTATCTAAAATTTCCTCTTTTGTTATCTTCAAATTTATGTCAGTTGATTTTTCCATATTAATCACCTCTTTCTTTTATATTAATATGTGAAACTAATTATAACATTATGTTTATAATTTTTCAATATTTTTAACATATTTTGTCAATTTTTATGTTATTGTAACTTTATTTTAATAAAAAATGTGAAACATTTATGTGTCTTTTTTATTAAATTTGTTTCACATTTTATTATAATTAAATTGTTATTTCCACATTTGAAGGAAATTTTTTTTCAACTAACTTCTTTAAAGGTTTATTTTCTTCTTTTTCCAAGTTCTCATCTTGTCCAATCACCTGTATTGCAAGTGCTTGGACTTCTTTTAAAATTTCCATATCTTGAAATAAATTAGCAATTTTGAATTCTGGAATACCATGTTGTTTAGTTCCAAAAAAGTCTCCAGAGCCTCTTAATTCTAAATCTTTTTCTGCTATTGTAAATCCATTATCAGTTTTTGTCATTATTTCCATTCTTTCTCTAACTATATCATTTACACCATTGCATTTTAATATACAGTAAGATTTATATTCTCCCCTTCCCACTCTACCTCTCAATTGATGTAATTGTGCTAAACCAAATCTTTCTGCATTTTCTATTATCATTAAACTTGCATTTGGAACATCAACGCCAACTTCAATTACGGTAGTAGAGACTAATATATCTATTTCCTTATTCTTAAATTTTTCCATAATTTCATCTTTTTCTTTTGCTTTCATTTTTCCGTGTAAACATTCTACTTTAAAATTTGGAAAAATCTTAGTTTTATATTCTTCTGCAAGTTCTACTGCTGATTTTAATTTAGGTGCCTCTAGATCTTCCGATTCCTCTACTAATGGGCATACTACATAACATTGTCTACCTTTTTCTATTTCTTTTTTTACAAACTCATTTATTCTAGGTTCTAATTTTTTGGATACTGCAAATGTTTCTACATGCTTTCTATTTGGTGGTAATTCATCAATTATTGAAATATCCAAATCTCCATATAATATAAGTGCGAGTGTCCTAGGAATTGGGGTTGCAGTCATGACTAAAACATCTGGATTTTCTCCTTTAGCTATTATCTTACTTCTTTGTTTTACGCCAAATCTGTGTTGCTCATCTGTTACAACAAAGCCTAATTTATTAAAGTTTACATTTTCTTCTAATAAAGCATGTGTACCAATAACAATGTTAGCTTCTCCACTCTCGATTCTCTCTAAAGCTAATCTTTTCTGTTTTGCAGTCATTCCTCCAACTAAGCCTTCACATTTTATGTCATACTTTCCTAAAATTTTTTCAAAATTATCTAAATGTTGTTTTGCTAAAATCATTGTTGGTGCTAAAATTGCAACTTGATAACCACTTTTTACTGCTTTATATGCTGCTATCATTGCTACTATTGTTTTTCCAGAACCTACGTCACCTTGAAGCAATCTGTTCATCGGTCTATCTTTTTCCATATCAGAATTTATTTCTTCTAAAACATTTAATTGTGCCCTTGTTAACTTAAATGGCAAATCATTAATAACATCTGACATATTTACATTTTCATCATATTTTATTCCTTTTATTTCTTCATTATTTTCAGCTTTTAATTTAAGCAAGCCTAATTGCATTGTAAAAAGTTCATCAAAAACTAATCTTCTTCTCGCTTTTCTAAAACTTTCAAAATCGACTGGAAAGTGTATTTGTTTTATTGCCTTGTCAAAATCAATTAGATTATATTTATCTAATATATATTTTGGCATTACTTCTTCAAAATTACCTACTAAATCTAATCCATTTTGCATTATTTTTCTAACTTCATTTATTTTTACATCATAAGTTAAAGGATATACTGGTACAATTTTTCCAGTTTTATTATTTTGAGAAATCGGTTCAAATACAGGAGAATTTAATTCTTTTACCCCATTTTTTATAGTCATTTTTCCAAAAAATCTATAAGCTTCTCCTTTTTTTATTTGAGTTTTTATATATGGCTGGTTAAACCATGTTACTGTGCAATTACCTGTTTCATCTCTAATTATAATTTTTTCTACACTTTTATATCTGCCAAGCATTCTTAAATTTAGACTTGTTACAGCGATTCCTTCTATTGAACATTTTTCTCCATCTTGCAATTCTGCAATCTTTTTAATTTTGCTTCTATCCTCATAGTCTCTTGGATAATAAGTAATTAAATCTTCTAATGTATATATTCCTAATTTGTTTAATTTCTTTGCTCTAGCTTCTCCTACGCCTTTCACATATTGAATATTCTTTTTTAAATCTGCCATTTATCTTCCTTTCCTTAAAGGCAAAAATTTTTAACTTATTTTTTCCATTATATTATATAATTTACAGGTTTACAAGCTAAAAAAATTATTTTACATTTATTTTACATTTTCCTATTTATATTGTATAATAATTAGTTTTACTTTATAATATAGTCTATATTTATGTATAAAATTATATTTAAGGAGATAAAAAAATGGACGAATTAAACAATTTAAATCCTAATGGAGCAAATAATAATCCAATGCCTAATAGTGATCCTTATCAAGCAAGTAATGATCCAAATGTTAATCCTTACCAAGAAAATAATAATACAACACCTAATTTTAATCCTTACGAAGCAAATAATGATCCCTATAGTAGTTTAAACCCAGAATATATTTCAAGTAATGAAAGTCCTTATGATTCTATGAATTCTAATCCTTATCAATCAATTAATACAAATAATATGAATCCTGACTTTCAACAACCAGATAATGCTAATGATATGCCTAGCAATGATCACCAAGTTATAAATCCAATATTAAGTCAAAATATACCTAATGGTGATAATAGTAATGAACCTACAAACAATATAGATAATACAAATGACATTTCAAACCAAGATGATAGTTTTAATGTATCTGATTTAGGAAATCAAGATGATAGCTTTAATGTATCTGCTTTAGATGATCAAGAACTCTTTCAACGGTTCTGATAATATGAACTATCAAGATAACTCTTTCAATGATCCTAATAATATGAATTACCAAGATAACTCTTTCAATGATCCTAATGATATGAACTATCAAGATAACTCTTTCAATGGTTCTAACGATATGAACTATCAAGATAATTCTTTCAATGGTTCTAATGATATGAATTATCAAGATAACTCTTTCAATGCTTCTAATGATATGAATTATCAAGATAACTCTTTCAATGCTTCTAATAATATGAATTATCAAAATAACAGTTTCGATAATTCTAATACAAATTCTAATTTTTCTGATCCAAATTTAAACTATCAGGATAACAACTTTAATAATCAAGATTTTTCAAATAATGCTTCAAGTGGAGATTACAATACAGAATTTGTAAAAAGATGGATGGGAAATATTTATGATAAAGCACATTCTAAGAAATTTAATTGGTGCTCTGCAATTTTCGGACCAGCATACTTTTTATACAGAAAAATGTATTTAACAGGTACTTTACTTGTAATACTTTCATTTTTAATTACTATATTGTCAACATTTTTAGTTACTAAACTTGGAATGGCTTCATTTGCTATAGCAGGAGTTATATCGCTTTTACTTATAATAATATATGGATTTGCTTTTTATCCTTTATATAGAAACTTTGTACGTGGAAAGTTAAATAAATTTAAGCAAACTATTACAGATAATTCTCAATTATTGAATGAAGCTTCTAAAAAAGGAAATACATCAGTTATAGCAGTAATTTTGTACTTTATAATATCACCTATCGTGCTTTCATTGATTATCAGTTTATTTATTAGTGCGGGTATAATTAATATAAAAAATGCATTCGAATCAAACACTCCTCCTAAAAACGAAACTGAATCTCAAGAAGTCGAAACGGATTTACAACCATTTAATTTCGTTGATGATTATTCTGTTTATTATGATGCACTAACATGGTTTTATGACGATACTGATAATTCTATTAATAAAGGCGGATACATTTTAACATATACAGGTCAATCATTATCAAATGTTTCAGAAGCATTTGGAGTTGATTTAACTACTAATTCAGGACGTGCTTCATTACTTCAAAGTTTAGTTTCTAGTTATGAAGCACAAGCAGCAACATCAGATTTTACTGTTGATGTTGGACAAAGTAATTTTATTCAACAAGAAAATGCTTATCATGCTTATCTTGATGTTACTTCACCTGAAACAATTGAAAGATATTATGTAATACTTATTCCAGAAGATGATATCATGTTCCAATTTGTTTTAACTACTGCAGATACAGCTGTTGATTTTGAAACTAATTTAGAAGTGCTAAATATTTTATCAAGTATAGAGCCTGCACTTCCATCTGATGAAGATATTGATAGTCCTACTGATGAAAACATAATTGATGATGAAGATGAAAATTTAATTGATGATGAAACATCTAATTCTACTGATTTGAATTCTGTAGATGATGAAGATTCAGATAATGTTATTGAAAATAATTTTGATAATACAACTGATACAGCAAACACAGTATCTAATACTACTGAAAATACTACTCCTGATGAAAACACTGCCTCAGAAAACACTTCTAGAAGTGTTAGTAATATAGCACCATTATCAGATATATTAGCATAAATCTAATTTTTTAAAGAAGCATATCACTTTAAGTGAACACTCCTTGTTAGACAAAAAGTTTAACAAGGAGTGTTTTATTATAAAACATATTCTATTTTTCATTAAAAACTTGATTAATTATTGTTTATTTAAACAATTTGTTATATAATTGGTAATAATTTATATAGGTTTATAGATTTCCTCTTAAAATCTAAATATAATTACAAGGAATAAAAATTATGAATTATACTTTAGTAAAAGATTTATTTAGAAATACCGAAAAATTTTTAGGACAAGATATAAAAGTTGCTGGTTGGGTTAAAACCATGCGTAATTCTAAGAATTTTGGTTTTATAGAATTAAATGATGGTACTTTTTTTAATAATGTTCAAATAGTTTTTGATAATAATTTAAGTAATTTTGAAGAAGTATGCAAATTAACTATTAGTTCATCAATTATTGTAGATGGTAAATTAGTAAAAACTGAAAATGCTAAACAACCATTTGAAATTCACTCTACAAATATCGAAATATACAATTTATCAGAAAATGATTACCCAATTCAAAAAAAGAATACAAGTTTCGAATTTTTAAGAACTATTGCACACCTTCGTCCTAGAACTAATACATTTAGTGCTGTTTTTAGAGTTCGTAGTATGCTTTCTTATGCTATTCATAAATTCTTTCAAGAAAAAGGTTTCGTATATGTAAATACACCACTTATTACTGGAAGTGACTGTGAAGGTGCTGGTGAAATGTTTAGTGTTTCATCTTTTGATTTTAATGATATACCAACTGATGACAAAAACAATGTCGACTTTTCCAAAGACTTCTTTGGAAAAAATGCTCATCTTACAGTTAGTGGACAACTTGAGGCAGAAACTTATGCAGAAGCCTTTAGAAATGTTTATACATTTGGTCCAACATTTAGAGCTGAAAACTCTAATACTGTAAAACATGCTGCTGAATTTTGGATGGTAGAACCTGAAATTTGTTTTGCTGATTTAAGTGATTGTTTAGATTTAGAAGAAGCAATGGTAAAATATATTATTTCTTATGTTCTAGAAAATGCTCCAGAAGAAATGCAATTCTTCGAAAAATTTATTGCACCTGGATTACTTGAAAAACTTAATACTACAATAAATGAACCTTTTGGTAGAATTACTTATACAGATGCAATTAAAGAATTAGAAAAACACAATGATGAATTTGAATTTAAAGTTTCTTGGGGTGCTGATATTCAAACTGAACATGAAAGATACTTAAGTGAAAAAGTATTTAAAAGACCTGTTTTTGTTACTGATTATCCAAAAGAAATTAAAGCATTTTATATGAAACAAAATCCAGATGGAAAAACAGTTGCAGCTGCTGACCTTCTAGTTCCTGGAATTGGAGAACTTATCGGAGGAAGTCAAAGAGAAGAAGATATATCTAAACTTACAAATAGAATGAAAGAACTAAACTTAAATGAACAAGATTATTGGTGGTATCTAGACCTTCGTAAATATGGTAGTGTTCCTCATGCAGGTTTTGGTTTAGGTTTTGAAAGATTAATGATGTATACAACAGGAATGCAAAATATTCGTGATGTAATTCCTTATCCACGTACACCAAAAAATTGTGAGTTCTAGAGGTATGAAAATTTATTATTTTCTTATTTTATAAATAAAAAATAAAAATAATAAATTTGAAGTATCGCGCAGCGACCAAGCGAAGCGCGAATGGAGCGATAAAACGAAAGTTTTATCTGCGACAGCAAGATACGGAAATTTATTATTTTTATTTTTTTATTATAAATATTAATATCCCTTATATGCCTTCTCATAAAGCATCACAAAATCTTCTTTAGTTACATCTCTTGGATTTCCTGGTTTGCAAGGATCCTCCATTGCTTTTTCTGCAAGCATTTCAAAATCCTCTTTCTTCACTCCTACATCTTTTATTGTTTGTGTTATACCTACATCTGCTGAAAGATTCTTTATACATTCGCAAAATGTTTTTATTACTTCTTCTTTAGTAAAATTAGTTGCATCAATATGAAATGCATTAGTTAATATCTCTCTAAAATCCTCATAAACTACTTCTCCATTAAATTCCATTACTGTTGGAAGTAAAATTGCATTTGCGAGTCCATGTGGTGTATCATATACTGCTCCTAATTGATGAGCCATTGAGTGAACTATTCCAAGTCCTACATTTGAAAATGCCATACCTGCTATATATTGACCTAAGCTTACCTTATTAATTGCCTCTTGATTCTTGTTATTTACTGCTTCTGGTAAATTATCATATATAAGTTGAATTGCTTTCATAGAAAACATTTGTGACATTATATTTTTTGATTTTGTAATATAGCCTTCTATTGCATGTGTTAATGCATCCATTCCAGTTGAAGATGCAACTGATTTTGGCATTGTTGCCATAAGTTCTGAATCTACAATAGACATAATTGGAATATCATGTTCATCTACGCAAACCATTTTTATTTCTTTTTCTGGATCTGTTATTACATAATTAATTGTAACTTCTGCTGCCGTTCCAGCTGTTGTTGGAATTGCAATCATTGGAAGTCCCTTATTCTTAGTATTAGATAGTCCATTTAGTGAAACTATATCTTCTCTATCAGGATTTGTCATAACAATACTAATCCCCTTTGCAGTATCAATACTTGATCCTCCACCAACTGCAACTATTAAATCTGCTCCAAAATCTTTACATACTTTTAGTCCATTCAATACATTTTCTACTGGTGGATTAGGTTTCACATCATGAAAAACTGTATATTCAATATTATTTGCTTCTAATAAATCTGTTATTTTTTCACTAACTCCTGCTTCATATAAAGTATCATCAGTTACTACTAGTACCTTCTTAAATCCTCTCTTTTTTATTTCTTCTGGCAAAACTTTTCTTGCACCTTCTCCAAAATATGAAGTTTCATTTAAAACAAACTTTTGAATTTCCATAATTATAAACTTTCCTTTCAACTTTATTTTAATCTGAATAGAAATATTATTTTATAAAATAAATTATCGTTTTTTATATATCGCAAAAAGCTATCTCTGATAACATTAGTCTTGCAAAATGGCTTGAAGAACATTCTGAATTAGTAAAAGTCATCAAAAATGGTACATTTCCTACTTCTTTTTTCAATTTTTCTACCATTTTATCTATATCTTGTCCTATAACTTTCTTTCTTGCATAATTTTGAAAAATTAAATATGCTTTTTCACTTTCTTCAAAATTTACATCACTTTGAATTGAATTTTTTATCTTTATATTATTTTTTAATTTTCTTAAAGTATGAGTTGGAGCATTTATTAATTCTTGTTTTGATATTTGCATTTGAATTATTGCTGTATTTGTATATATTTTATTACTCACTTTAATTGAATAGTCATCATTTCCAATTAATGGTTGTTTTATAATAATCGAATTACCATCACTTGTTTTTATTCCTAATGGTTTTAATATCGATTCTTCAAAAATTTTATTTTCTTTTACATCTCTAACTTTTTTATCAGTCCATTCACAATACTTTTTTAAAGCTTTAATTTCATTAATCTCATCTATATTATTTCCAGTTATTTTTGTAATTACTCCTGAATTTATAGTTTCATGATAATTATTTTCAAAAATATTTTCAATTTTTTTATTTGTATAAATCAAAGCAACTGCTACCCCATTTGTTACTATTCCCTCTTCTGTATATATCTTCATATCCTTTTGAGTGGGACCACATCCAAACATTGGTACATTTCCTATTACTTCTCTTATTCCTTCTGCATACTCTTCTTCATCTTCAGAATTTGCGATCATAAAAAAATAAGAAGGTAATAATTTTGTACCTATTTTATTCATTGCCCTTTTTGCTACTAAATTTCCTGTTTCTCTTGCACTATTTATTTTCATTGAAATTGAAGTTGCAACTTCAGTTTCGCTATCTCCAATGGCCATCATACCCGCATACAATGAATTTTCCGGATCTATATATCCTTCAGATACCACTATTCCTTCACTTGTCGTACAACCAATTATAGGAGCAGTTCCTAAAATCGACTTTGCTCCTATTAATAACTCTTCTTGATTATATTTTTCTGAACTAAACATTATTGCTAATTTAGTTTGTATTAAGTCCAATACTGCCTTTTTCGCACAATTTTTTCCTGCTTTATTAGACTCTTCATCTGTACTCCATACAACATTTATTTTCATTAGTTTTCCTCCTGTAGCTAAAAATTAAATAACGCCTTCCCATTTTTCTCTTTCTGATTTTATTCTATTTTCTGTATATTCCATCGTGCCATAAAAATCATTTTCTATTTTATCTTTTTGTTCTAAAATATTACCATCTAAGGTTGCTTTTATTAATATTGCCGCAAGTATGGACATTATTACTACAGTTATAACTAATGAAATCATAGTAATTCCATTTTCTTTTTTCATTAATCCAATAAACATAATCAAAACTTGATTATTTCTCCTTAAATATTTAGGTTTTTATAAAATTAAAACCTATAAATCTTATTATATAACATCTTTTATTGCATCACCTATTATTTTATTAACATCTGTCATAAGTCTGCTAAACTCTATTTCATAATCAAAATATTCTTTTATATCTTTATTTTCAATGAGAACATTATATAGTTTTGCAACTTTAACTTTTTTATCTTCTTCATCTATCTCTGCATTATTTTCTCTCTTTATTTCCATTATTTGAACTTCTTGCTTTAGCTTTTCAAATTCTTCAATTAAACTTTTTTTCTCAGGATTAGAGAATAATTTTTCTTTTGATTCTTTTAATTTTTTATATTGTTCAGAATTTCTTATTTCTTCTGCTAGCCTATTTGCAGTATCATAGATTTCCATTAACAAATTATTCCTTTCTTTACCAACTTATATAGTCATCAATATTTTAAGCATATGCACTTCTTTTTTTGAAAGATAACAAGTTTGTAATTTCTCCTTGAACACCTTTAGATTTAGCCTTACGCGCTTTTTCTTGTTTTGATTTTTCTAATTGTTTTTGTGCTTCTGTCTGACAAATTGCTTGTTCATATACATAATGTGTATCTTGTGCAATTTTATTCCAACTATATAATTCTTTTATTCTTTTTACTGCATTTTTTGAAACTGTATCACATAATTTTTGATCAAATAATAGTGTTAAAACAGAATCAGCAATTGAATTTGCATTTCCTGCATAACTCTTCATTCCAGTATATCCATGTTCAACAATTTCATTCAAACCACCTACATCTGACACCACAGTTGGTACTCCTGCAAGCATTGCCTCTAATGCAACTATTCCAAATGGTTCATAAGTACTTGGAAATACTGCTATATCAGCACATTTATACATTTTTTGAACTTTTTTAGAATCACAGTATCCTGCAAAATATACTTTATTATCAATTCCTAAATTATGAGCTTCCTGTCTTAATTCGTCCATCATTCCACCACGACCACAAATAACAAGTTTAGCATCATGGTAATGTTCTAGTATCTTAGGCATTGCTCCGATTAAGTGTTGTATACCTTTTTCATATACTAATCTTCCAACATATAAGATAATTTTTTCATTATCCATTGCATATTGCCTTCTAAAATCATAATCTCTATCAATACCTGAAAAATTACTTAAATTTATTCCATTAGGTATAACATTTATTTTTTCAAAAGGTAAGCCAAATAATCTTTGTAAATCATTTTTCATAAAATTACTATTAACTATAACTTCAGTTGATTCATAAGTAAGAAGCCATTCTGAATCATTTATATATCTTTGTACTTCATCATGAATTCCACTATTTCTACCACTTTCGGTAGCATGAATTGTAGTTACTACTGGAATTTTAAATGCTTCTTTTAAAGATTTAGTAGCATAAGTTACAAGCCAATCATGCGCATGAATTACATCAAATTTTCCTTGTTCATTTATTATCTCTGATGCTTTTGCCACCATATTAAAATTCAATTGCATTATCCAATCTATAAAATTATTAGGATTTATCATATAGTTATCAACCCTATATACATTTACTCCTTTATCATTTTCTACATATGGGGTATTACCATCTCTATATG
>CANQHI010000002.1 GCA_947623725.1 uncultured Clostridia bacterium
GGATAAATATATATTAACATATTTTTTATAAAAAATAAAGACTATTGACAAAAATTTTTTACTTTGTCAACAGTCTGGGGAGAGTATAAACTCTCCTTTTTATTTTTTATGAAAATAAAATTGTAGTTATAAAAAATAGACGAGCTACATATTAATTAAAAGAAATATATTTTAGGAGGAGTGTATGATTATTTGGAAATATATCATACAAAAAAGGATATGAAGAAAAAAATAACTATAATTATTATTTTGATTATAATTGTTTCTATATTAATTATAGGAACTATATCCACAGAGGTTGATAAAAATGTGGAAAACATAGCAGAAATTCAGCCAGAAGAAGAAATTTCTGATGAAGAAATGAGAAAAACAAATGTGGATCTTTATTTTGAGGATAGTACATCAAAAATTTTAATAAAAGAAAAACGAAAAATTGATTCAAAAGAATTAATTGATAATCCTTATAAAAAAGTTTTAGATATGTTAATAAAAGGACCAGAAAGTGAAAATATGACTAATCCAATTCCAGATGGAACAAAATTAAATAATGCAAAATATGAAAAAGGAATATTATATGTTGATTTATCAAGTGAATTTTTAAATAGCAATGGAACAAATTCAATATATTCAATTGTTAATACTATGACAGAGTTTACTGAAATAAATGGAGTAAAATTTACTATTGATGGAGAAGTAAAAGACGGATTAAAGGAAACTTTTGTAAAAATGTAATTAATTATAATTTAAGTAAAAAAATGGTCAAATGAAAAGGTAAATGTAATTATGTGAAAACAAAATTTATGAAACACTTGAAATATAGCGGTTTATAAGATATAATTAAATTGTTATGGAAAGAATAGATGATTTAGAGTTTGAAGGATTAAAAATTATTCAAGATACAGATGGATTTTGTTTTGGAATTGATAGCGTACTACTTACTGATTTTGCAAGAGATGTAAAAAAGAATAGTAAAATAATGGATTTAGGTACAGGTACAGGGATATTAAGTATTTTATTAAGTAAAAAAGTAAATCCTAAAAAAATATATGGTATAGAAATTCAAAAAGAAGTAGCAGAAATGGCTAAGAGAAGTGTTCAGCTAAATTCTTTAGAAGATATTATTGAAATAATCAATACTGATATAAAAGATATAGATAAATTAAAAAAAGATAATAAAGATTTAGAAAATAATACTTTTGATGTGATTGTTACAAATCCACCATATAAAAAATTAGGTACAGGAATAAAAAATAAAAATGAAAAACAAATTATTTCTAGATATGAAACAACGACAACTCTAGATGAATGGTTAAAAATATCAAGTAAATTGTTAAAAAATAATGGACAATTTTATGTTGTATTTAGAACAGATAGATTAACTGAATTAATTACAAACATGAAAAAATATAATTTAGAAATAAAAAAAATGAGATTTGTTTATTCAAATATAAACGAACAATCTATTTTAGTATTAGTTAAAGCAGTTAAAGGTGCAGGAACATTTTTAAAAATTGAAAAACCATTAATTATTTATAATGAAAATGGAAATTATACTGATGAAATTTTAAAAATATATAATATAAAATAGAAATTAATTAAAAACAAATTATTGATAAAATTGCATTTATAAAAATTAAATAATAAATAATAATTAATAAATATATATATAAAAGGAAAAATAAAATGGAAAAGGGTAAATTATATTTAGTTGCAACTCCAATTGGGAATTTAGAAGATATAACATATAGAGCAGTAAAAATATTAAATGAAGTTGATTTGATTGCAGCAGAAGATACAAGACAAACTTTAAAATTGTTAAATCATTTAAATATTTCTAAGCCATTAATTAGTTATCATAGACATAATGAAGAATTAAGATGTGATGAATTAATAAAAATATTACTTGATGGAAAAAATATTGCAATTGTTACAGATGCGGGAACTCCAGCAATATCTGATCCTGGAGAAGAAATGGTAAAAGAAGCAATAAAAAATGATATTGAAGTAATTCCAATTCCGGGAGCATGTGCTTTGATTAATGCATTAATTGCATCTGGGTTAGATACAAAAGAATTTAGCTTTTATGCTTTTTTACCTTTAAATAAAAAATTAAGAAAAGAAAAATTTGAAGAAATAAAAAATGATGGGAAAACAGCAATAATATATGAAGCTCCACATAGATTAGTTAGTACATTAGAAGATATAGAATCTTTATTAGGAAATAGAAATATAGTTATTGCAAAAGAATTGACCAAAATACATGAAAAATTTATCAGAGGAAAAGTTTCTGAAATTATTTCTAAAATTGAAAATCCTAAAGGAGAATATATAATAATAATTAGTGGAGAAAAGATAAAAAAGGAAAATGAATTAAATAAATTATCACTAGAAGAGCATTATAATTTTTATAAAAATCAAGGATTAGAAAAAAAGGAAATAATTAAGAAGATTGCAAAAGATAGAAATGTAAATAAAAATGAAATTTATCAATATTTTATTAATAAATAAAAAATATACCAAAAATAAATTGGTATATTTTTTTATATGGACATATATATTTTAATGGGGTGTTTTTAATTTGAATTATTTATGGCCAATTTTAATAGTTATATCTTTTTTATTTTCATTATTTAATGGAAAAATATTAGATGTAAACAATGGAATATTTTCATCAGTTTCAGATGTAGTCAAATTATCACTTACATTAGTAGGTAATATGTGCTTATGGTGTGGAATAATGAAAATAATAAAAGAAACAAAAATTATGAAAATATTAATGTCTTTATTGAAACCAATTTTAAATTGGCTATATCCAGATTCGAAAAATAATAAAAAGGCAATGGAGGCAATATCTATAAATACAGTATCAAATATTTTAGGAATAGGAAATGCTGCAACTCCAGCAGGATTAAAAGCTATGGAAGAATTACAAGAAGAAAATCTTAATAAAGATCAATTATCAAATTCGATGATAATGCTTATTGTATTAAATACTACGTCTATTCAATTAATTCCCACAACTATTATAGCAATCAGATCTTCATTAGGTTCTCCAAATCCATCAAATATAATAATTCCTTTATGGATTTCTACTTTTGTAGGCACAATGGTAGGAGTTATTTCAACTAAAATTCTTTTAAGGAGAAAGAAGATATGATTTATGTATCGGCAATAATAATACCATTGATAATTAGTATAGTTGTTTTATGTGGATTAAAAGAAAATAAGAATGTGTATGATTTGTTTTGTGAAGGGGCAAAAGAAGGAATAAAAATAACTTTAAAAATGTTTCCAACATTAATACGGTATATTTCTAGCAATTAGTATGCTAAGAAATTCAGGACTATTAGACTTTGTATCAAATATAGTAGGAAGCTTAGTTAAAAACTTAAATGTTCCACAAGAAATAATTCCATTAGCATTTATTAAACCAATATCAGGTAGTGCATCAATGGCATTAGCTACTGATATAATAACTAAATTTGGTACAGAAACTAGAATTGGAATGATTGCAGCAACTATTATGGGAGCATCAGAGACGACATTTTATGTTATTGCAATTTATATGAATTCAATTAAAGCAAAGAAAAGTAGGAATGTGATTATTCCAGCTATTTTAGCTGATATTGCAAGCATAGTTACAGCAATCTTAATTATAAAGTAAAAGTTTTTATAAAAATTAAAATATAATAGTTTGCAGTTGTGACTGCCGCTTCCAAGCGAAGCGCGAATGGAGCGAAAATGTCTTGACATTTTCTGCGACAACAAACAACAAAAACTATTATATTTTAATTTTTTTATATGGTTTATAAATATATAATTTAATATGTCGAAAAATGACGAAAAGTTTTTGTTGACAATTGGTAAATTATGGTGTAAAATACAAACATATTAATTCGAAAGGAATAAAATGATATACTATATAATATTATTTTTTTCAATAAATTACTTAGTCAGAAGAATTATTTCGAAAATCATATCAAAAATAATTAAAAAAATAAGTTATTAATTTTGTAGAGGAGTAAGATAAGTTACCTCCATTGTCCAATGTACCTAAAATTTAGGTAAAACTTATCAAAAAATTTTTATAGCGCCCCCAAAAAGCAATAATAACTTTCCTCTACAAAAATTTTATAGATTTTTCATATTTTATGTAAGTTGTTATTAAATTTAATGATGATATTTTTCGTTGTTATTAATTTTAAAAGCTCTAAATATTTGCTCTAAAAGAAATACTCTTATTAATTGGTGAGGAAAAGTCATTTTTGAAAAGCAAATTTTTTCATCACATAAATTTTTGATTTTTTCATTTAATCCTAAAGAGCCACCTATTATAAAGGTAATACTGCTATTTGTGTTTTGTAAATTAAGAATTTTATCTGCAAATTCTTCAGATGAATAGTTTTTTCCAGTCAAATCTAAGCAAATAGTGTAACTATTTTTAAGAATATGTGATAGTATTTCCTCACTTTCATAATCTTTTATTTGAGTTTCGATAGTATCATTTAATTTTTCTGGAATTGATTTATCAGGAAGTTCTGTAATAGATAGGACACAATACTTTGAAAGTCTTTTTGAGTATTCATTGATAGCATCTTTTAGATAATTTTCTTTAATTTTTCCAATACAAATTATATTAATTTTTAACATATAAATCCTTTCTGTTTAATTAAAGATTAATCACATCATTAGGCTTATATCTATCAGCAACTAATAGTTTTAATTTATCAATATCTATATGTTTAGAAATAATCTCATCCATAACAGTCTGATAAGCAAGTTCTGGAAAATTATTGTGTTCACTTAAATGAGCAAGCATTATATTATGTACGCCACATTTTACTAATTCTGATATTGTAACTCCAGCTTCATCATTAGAAAGATGTCCATTTGGACCTAAAATGCGCATTTTTAAAGAGTATGGATAACGAGAACATCTTAACATATTAGGTTCATAATTAGCTTCTAAAAACAAAAAATCACTTTCATCTAAGTTATGCATAATTTTGTTATCAATATGACCAATGTCAGTAGCTATGGTAAGCTTTTTATTATTATTAAATAAGTTGAAGCCACAAGGATCTGCAGCATCATGAGGAATTTTAAATGGAAAAATTTTTATATCACCAATTTCAAATTTTTCATTATTTTTAAAACTATTTTTGATATTATCAGGAATATTTTTATTGATATTTGTGAAAGTAGAAGAAGTTGCATAAATTGGGATATTATATTTTTTACAAATAGTTCCTAAAGCTTGAACATGGTCAGAATGTTCATGAGTAATAAGAATACCATTAATATCTGATAAATTGACATTAATCGAATTAAGAGCTTCTTCTATTTTTTTAGAAGAAACTCCACAATCAATCAATAATTTTATGTTATCTGATTCAACAAATGAACAGTTTCCAGAACTACCACTATATAAATTACAAAATTTAAACATATTTAAAACCTACAAATTTTATTTTTACAATTAATTATTCAAATCAATATTTTATAAAGTATTACAATTATTATAATTTATTAGAATAAACACCTATTCTTTGTCTATTCTTTCGATTTTTGCACCTAATTTTCTAAACTTATCTTCTATATGTTCATAACCTCTGTCAATATAATGAATGTTATAAAGTTCGCTTGGGCCATCTGCAATAATACTAGCAATTAGCAAAGCAGCACCAGCACGAAGATCAGTTGCATATAAAGGAGCACCAACTAATTTATTAACACCTTCAATAATAGCGGTTGTGCCTTGAGCAGTAATTTTTGCTCCCATTTTATTTAATTCACTAGTATACTGAAATCTAGAGCTCCAAATATTTTCGTTTATAATGCTTGTACCATTAGCGATTGATAAAGCAACTGCAATTTGTGGTTGTAAATCGGTTGGAAAACCAGGATATGGAAGAGTTTTTATATTAGTTGCTTGTAAATCTCCATCACAAGAAACTCTCATAGAATCTCCTAGATTTTCAATTTTTCCACCCATTTCAATAATTTTTGCAGAAAGAGAATCCATATGTTCATATATACAATTTTTTATTAAAATATCTCCTTTTGAGGCTAAAGCAGCTATCATAAAAGTACCAGTTTCTATTTGATCAGGAACTATTGAATATGTATGATTTCCTGTTAATTCAGGTACTCCATTTATTTTAATAGTATCAGTTCCAGCACCTCTAATATCTGCACCAACTGTTGTAAGGAAATTTGCTAAATCAACAATATGAGGCTCTTTAGCAACATTATTTAGAACTGTTGTACCTTCTGCTAAAACTGAAGCTAAGATTAAATTTATAGTTGCTCCAACAGATACGACGTCAAAATATATAGGCGAACCAATTAATTTTTTAGCACTAGCATTTATTTTTCCTTGTTCATCTATAATAGTTGCACCCAATGCTTCAAATCCTTTTATATGTTGGTCTATTGGTCTTGCACCTAAATTGCAACCACCAGGAAGTCCAACTTCAGCATTTCCTCGTCTTCCTAATAAAGCTCCAAGAAGATAGTAAGATGCTCTAAATTGACTTGTCATTTCAAGAGGTGCATTTGTGGAATTTAAGTTTCTTGTATCAACAACAACAGTATGTTCATTTTTCCATGTTACAACTGCACCTAAAGAAGTTAAAATAGTACATATTATTTTTACATCACTTATATTTGGCACATTTTCTAAAGTGGTAATACCATTTATTAATAAAGTAGCTGGCAAAATTGCTACAGCTGCATTTTTAGCACCAATAATTTCTACTTCTCCAACTAATCGTGTATTTCCTTGTATAATAAATTTCTCCAAATTTGATTCCCCCAGTCGTTATAATCAAATTATATATAACACATAATTAGTAATTTTACAATATTTTTAATAAAATTAATTATTGGCAAGTTTAAAGGTTAAATTCTTAAAAAATTCAACTATTTTAAACTTAAATTGTATAGCAGAATCATCTTCAGAAATAACTGAATATTCTTCTTCATCAAGATTTTCCTTTAAATTCTCTTTTGACTCTTCTGGAACGACTCCAGATGTTATATCAACAAAGCATAAAGGAGGAAACATTACACACCACCAATTTTGCCCCTCAGCATTACCAATTTTAACTCTTAATGCATCATAATATCCAGCAGGTAAAGATATATCTCCATAACTTTTTGTAGGAAATTCAAAGTTACCAATTTCAACATTTACATCGTAATCATATCCATTGTCTTTAATAACAGTTAATGCGATGTTTTTAAAATCGTCAATATGATTTTTTGAAATATTGATAGCTTCCTCCTTTGTAGATAAATCTGCACATAATTCATTCATATATGAAATTAAAGCATCTCTAACTTTATACTTTAAATCTTGATCTTCTTTTGAATCACTGTTTGCAATTACATGAAGTCTAAAAACATTAGAACTTAAATTGCTAGCAACATTTTTTGCATAAGATGCTGCAGACAATGTAATAAAAAGTCCAGAAAGTATAATTAGGATAATAAAATATTTTTTTAACTTAATATTCTTTTTTATAAAAACTTTTCTCATAATTATTTTATAATATAATTCACAAAAATTTATGTATTTGTGATATATACAAAACTCCTTTCTATTATAATTTTTTAGTTCATAAAAATTTCTATTTAATAAAATTATTACCTGTAAAAAAAAATTTATACATAAATGGAAAAAATTTTATGTCGAATTTTTGTATATAATTTTTTGTGTATTTCTCTTGACAATTTTGTAATATAATGGTAATATTTACCAAGAAAGGAGAACACAAATGAAGGTAGAAAAATTATGCAACTTTTATGCAAGTAAGTATCATTTAAGTATTATTTTATTAGAATATTTGAAAGAGAAAAAAACGAAAAAATATAACGTAATAAGTTTTCTACAAGAAGAACTAGAAGATGAAATAAATGTATTAGCTCAGAAATATAAATTTGATGAAGAATTAATAAAAGATATAGATTTTAAAGTAACAAAAGATATATATAAGAAGGAATTAAATGAATTAAAAAACACTATATTTATAGTACAAGGAAATTTACAATATATAAGGGAAGCAAATGATTATATTGTAGATTCATTAAAAAATAATATAAATGTAAAAATAGTTAACTGCTATAATTTTGCACATCAAAAATTATATATGAAAGACATAATTGCTAAAAGTGATAAAATTTTATTTACAACAGGTGAAAAAATAATTGACTAATTTTTTTTATTGGTATAATATATAGTGTATCTAAAAAAATTTATATATCATTTTTAGATGTGAATGGCATGAAGTGTCTACAGTGGCCGAAGCCATAAAGGGAAAATGGCAAAGGAGAAAAAAATGGACGAAAAATTAAAGCAGGTCGAGCAAAAGTTAACAAAATATGGCCAGGAACAATTACTGAATGAGTATAATAGGATTACTGACGAAAAACAAAAACAAGATTTTTTAGATAGTTTACTTACAATTGATTATAATCAAGTAAAAACATTATATGAAAAAAGTAAAGAAAAGCCAATGGTTCACAAAAACAAAATTGAGCCTATAGAATATGTTGACAAAGCAAGATTATCAAAAGAAGAATATGAAGAATTATCAAAATTAGGTACACAGAAGATTAAAAATGGAAAATTAGCAGTTGTAACAATGGCAGGTGGTCAAGGTACAAGACTTGGACATAAAGGACCAAAAGGGACTTTTGACTTGGGATTAGATTCACACAAATCTATATTTGAGATTTTAACAGATACATTAAAAGAGGCTAGAAATAATTTTAATGTTGATATTCCTTGGTACATAATGACGAGTGATGAAAATAATGAAGAAACTCAAAAATTTTTTGAAAAAAATAATTATTTTGGGTATCCTAAAAAGTGCGTAACATTTTTTAAACAAGGAAAATTACCTATGGTATCACTAGAGGGTAAAATTTTGATTGATGAAAATCACAAAGTAAAAGAAGCATCAGATGGACATGGAGGAATATTCCATTCTATGTATAAAGAAGGCATTGTATATGACATGAAAGCAAGAGGTATAGAGTGGGTATTTATAGGTGGAGTAGACAATGTTTTAGTAAAGCCTGTTGATCCAATATTAATAGGACTAGCAATAAAACAAAAAGCAGTAGCAGCAGGAAAAAGCTTAGTAAAAGCAAATGCACATGAAAAGGTAGGAGTATTTTGCAAAAGAAATGGAAAGCCTAGTGTTATAGAATACACAGAAATAAGCAACGAAATGGCAGAAGAAAAAGACGAATTAGGTAATTTAAAATATGGTGAATCTCATATTTTGTGCAATCTATTTAGTATTGAAGCAATTGATAAAATAAGTCAAATTTCATTACCATATCACATTGCTTGCAAAAAAGCAAAATATATAGATGAAAATGGAAAATTAGTAACTACAGATGTTCCTAATGCATACAAGTTTGAAGCGTTTTTATTTGATGCATTTGAAAGTTTAGATAATTTATCAGTGCTTAGAGTAAAAAGAGAAGAGGAATTTGCGCCTGTAAAAAATGCTAGTGGAGAAGATAGCCCAGAAACAGCTAGAAAATTATATATTAATTATCATAAAAGTCATGTATAAAAATTAAAAGAAAATAAGCTAATAATGGCTTGTTTTCTTTATTATTTTTTTAAAACAAATTACATAAAAGTAAAAAATAAATTAGGAAGGAGTTATATAGAGAGATTATACAACTAATAATTTTTTTAGATTTTTGTATAATAACTTATATAAAAAGAAACATATGAAAGAATATTTAGAAAAATATCAAGAATGGCTTAATAACCCAGTGTTTGATGAAGATACTAAAAAAGAATTAGAATCAATAAAAGATAATGAAAAAGAAATTGAAGATAGATTTTATAAAGAATTAGAATTTGGTACAGCAGGTTTAAGAGGCATAATTGGAGCGGGCTTAAATAGAATGAATAAATATACTGTGGGAAGAGCAACACAAGGTTTAGCAAACTTTATATTAAAGGAAGGAACTCAAGATAAAGGTGTTGCAATAGCTTTTGATTCAAGACATAAATCACAAGAATTTGCAGAAGAAACAGCATTATGCTTAAATGCAAATGGTATAAAAACGTATGTATTTGAATCATTGAGACCAGTTCCAGAATTATCATTTACAGTTAGAGAATTAAAATGTACAGCAGGGATTATGATTACAGCAAGCCATAATCCTCCAGAATATAATGGATATAAAGTTTATTGGGACGATGGAGCACAAATAGTGCCACCAAAGGATAAACAAATTATTAATGAAGTAAATAATACAGAATTTTCACATATAAAAACAATGGAAAAAAGTGTGGCCGTTGAAAAAGGTTTGTATATACAAATAGGAAAAGAAATTGATGATAAATTTAATGATACATTAAAATCATTAGTTTTAAATCCTGAGATAATAAAAGAATATGGAGATAAAATAAAAATAGTATATACACCATTGCACGGTGCTGGAAACGTACCAGTGCAAAGAGTTTTAAAAGAACTAGGATTTACAAATGTATATGTAGTTCCAGAACAAGAAATGCCAGATGGAGATTTTCCAACAGTTAGTTACCCAAATCCAGAAGACAAAAATGCATTCAAATTAGCATTAGAACTTGCAAAAAAAGTAGATGCAGATGTTGTTTTAGCAACAGATCCAGACTCTGATAGATTAGGAGTATATTCTAAAAATGAAAATGGAGAATATATTTCGTATACTGGAAATATGTCAGCATTGCTTATTGCAGAATATGAATTTTCTCAGAAAAAAGAAAAAGGAGTGTTACCATCAAATGGAGCATTTGTCACAACTATAGTTTCATCAAATATGGCAAAAGCAATAGCAAAAGAATATAATTTAAAAATTTTTGAAACACTTACAGGTTTTAAATGGATGGGTGAAAAAATAAGAGAGTTTGAAGAAAAAGATACATATAAATTCCAGTTTGGATTTGAAGAAAGTTATGGATGTTTATTGAGTCCACATGCTAGAGATAAAGATGGAGTATCTGCAGTTATGGCTGTTTGTGAAGCAGCAGCATATTACAAGAGCAAAGGATATACTTTATGGGAACAGATGCTTAATATTTATAAAAAATATGGATTTTATAAAGAAGGACAAATTTCAATTGTTCTAAAAGGTATAGATGGAGCAGAACAAATAAAATCTAAAATGGAAAGAATAAGGAAAAATCCTCCAACATCATTAGCTGGTTTTGATGTTTTAGAAGTAAGAGATTATCAAGAACATACCGTTATTAAAGCAAATGGAGAAAAAGAAGAAACTGATTTACCAACATCAAATGTAATCTATTTTGATTTAACTGATAATGCATGGGCATGTGTAAGACCTTCTGGAACAGAACCTAAAATTAAATTTTATATGGGTGTAAGAGGAACAAGTATGCAAGATGCAGATGAAAAATTAGATAAAATTACTGAAGCTATGAAAAAGATTGTTGAATAAATATGTAAAGATAATAATAAAAAATATAGTAGCTATTATAGTGAAAATATGCTATAATAGTTACTAGATATGTCCTCGTAGCTCAGTTGGATAGAGCGCGGACCTCCTAAGTCCGGTCTTGCGGTGGTTCGACTCCACTCGGGGACACCAAATGATTATAAAAATTAAAACATATAGTGATATAGAAAGGAATACTTAATAATGTAAAGTTGAGTATTCTTTTTTATGTAAATTAAAAATTTATAAAATTATTAATAAAATATGAAAAAAGATCCTTAAAAATCCACATAATCTTGTTATTTTGACAATAATTATATATTTTTATTATTATGTTTCGTCGAAAAAATAATAAAAAATAATTTTTATAAAAAATCAAAAGTTTGCAAAGAAAAATAGAATTATGTAAATAAAGTTTGCGAATTTTTTAGTAAAATTTGCAAAAAAATTTTGCAAACTATAATATATAATTTTAAAATTTTTTAATAATAAAATATACAAAAAGAAAGAATTAAAAAGTCTAAAACAATTGATATAACAATAATTTTCTGTGTATTATAATTAAAAAAGTTTAAGTGAAAAAATTAAATAAATTAGCGAAATATCGAGTACATTTTAAATTTTATTATGTTATTATAAAAATAACCTCATAAAATTACAAAATCTTGTAAAAAAATTTAAAATTATAAAAAATTCCAACTAAAGATTGCCAAAATTCATACTAAAATTGGTTGTGAAAAATTTCATAATGAATATAATATTTAAACATAGAGATTTTTGTGAAGGGAGGTAATATTTTTTACGAAGGAGATAAGACAAAATGAGTAAAACTTTAGGAGAAATAATAGCAGAAGGAAGAAAAAAGAAGGGGTTATCTCAAGAAAAATTTTCTGAGCAAATGAAATGTACAAGGCAAATGGTATCGAGATGGGAACTAGATGATGCAAAACCTAGAACAGAAAATATTAAAAGAATATCTAAAGTTTTAGAAATACCTATTGATGAATTAATCGGAGACAAAGATAAGAAAAAAACTAATATTTCTAACGATTCAAATCCAATAAAAGTTAAGAAATTTAATTATAGAAAAGTGTCTATTATAATAGGTATTATAATTGCATTACTAATTGTATTATATGGAGGGTATTCGATATATAAGTATACATTATTGAATAATATTTATTCAAAAGTTGCTCAATATATGAATGTGGAAAATTATTATTTTAGAAGAGATTCATATAAAAATGATGAAATGAGAAATACAGTTGAAGTTTGGTATAAGAATGGATTGTACAAGGTTATAGAAACATCATATTTTGATAACATAGAGAATTATTCTGTAAAATATTTTGATGTTATTAATAAATACAGATATACAGTAAATGAAACAGAAAAAACGTATAATCAGTCATATTTAGTGAATACAACTCAATATGAAAATGGAGCTTATATGTATTCTCTATTTCCGTTTTCGATAATTGGTAATGCAAAGGAAGATTTTGGCAGATTATCTAGACAAATAAATCTTATTTTTAGTAAAATTGAAGATAATAAATTATTATTAAAGATAAATGATGAAAAGATATATTTTAACAAAGAGAATTATTTTCCTGTTATAGACAATATAAAAAATAATAATAAAGATATTTCGGATGCTGATATGCAATATCGTATAGAATTAAATAGCGTGCAAGATGAAGATGTTGTAATACCTAACTATTATAAAAAAGAAGAATAAACAAGGGCTTATGATTTCTCATAAGCCCACAGTGTAAGTATTTCACTAGTATCATTGATAAATAGAACAGGCTACTTTAAAAGAATCTCTTGTGGAAGCATCAAATATAAAAGTATAATCTCCAGAATCTAAATAATAAGCTGGAGCTATTGGAGTAGTATCTCCAGTAGATAGGGATAATACACCGAGGTAATAAAATGAACCATCAGGGAATTTAACAGTACAAGATGTTGTACCAGATGTACTACTAAAAGCAATGGCGGCTTTAAATCCACCATAAGATAAATTTTTGCCAAGGTGCACAGTAACTTCTCCATAACCACCTGAAATGGTTCCGCCACTGAATCCAACTTTATCGTCTAGTGAAGTAGGACTTACTTCGCCACCTTCTCCGGTAGCATTGATACTAACATTTTCGGTTACTGCAGGTTCAGCAGAAGGCTGCTCACTTGCAAACGCCGTCGTTGAAAATACCAACGAAAGAATAAGACCGATTGTTACTAAAGTGTTGATTTTCTTCATTTTGTTTTCCTCCATTCTTTTTTTTAAAGGCTTCAGTTTACAAGGATCTCTATATCATCTATATAACGAAGCAAGAGTTTCGTTATATAGTAATATTTAATACAAAGTTACATAATATGTATTTACAATATAATATTAATATGTCTTCAAATCAATTTCAAGTTTTTTGTAAGAAAATGTAATTAATTTGAAGGAGTTGGAAATGGAAGCATTAGAAGAGAAAATAATAGAAGAATTAAAAATTTTTAAATTTAAAAGGAATTCTTTAAGTTATGAGTATTTAATAGATGCAATAAAGATTGTATCAAAACAAAAGACAACAATAAAAGATTTTTTACATTATGTTTATAAGCCTATTTCTGAAAAATACGACACAAAGCCAGACAACGTACAATGGTGTCTTATAAAGTTAATTAATTTAATGTATTATAATACAGAAGAAGAAATTATTGATAATTACTTTAATATAAATAAAGATGAAAAACTTACAGCAAAACAGTTTATAATAGGAATAGCTAGAAAAATCGACTATAATAAAGATAATATTTAATTAAAATAAATGTTGATATAACTTATGCTAAAGATGTTTTATAATGTATAAAATTAGAAAAATTTGTTAAAAAATTAAAAAATGCTTGACTTTGTTTGGCAGAATATGGTATTATATTGTTCGTACACAAAAAATGAAAGGAGGGATATTTATGGAAGAATTGTATTATTATATTGAAATCAACAAAATACTTGAAAACTATAAGGAAGTGAGAAAATATTACATAGTTAAAGATGAATCTTATGGCATAAAAATTACAAAAACAGAGAATGATGAATTAGTTGAAAAAGAAGTTTTAACAATTAAAAATATAATAACAACAAAGGAAAATATTCATAAATTAATGGATTTGATTATTCAATGTGAGGATAATTATGATTTAATCGTAGATACTGTTAAAGATTATGCAGAGAATCAAGTAAATGACATCATAAATAATATAGAAAAAAGAACAGGTATTTAATATAACATTTTATGATATACAGAAGAAAAGAGATATTTATTAATAAATATTTTACAAGAACATTATTTATATGTTCTTTTTTCTTGCGAATATTATTTAAATATGATAATATAAATTAAGTAATTAATACTTTAATTATTTACTTTATTAAACATTATAAAATGGTTTATAGATAACTAACTAATAAAAATCTAAATATAAAAAGGAATTATAAAAAAGATGGACAAAGATTCTTCTTTTTATATGCAAGAGGCTCTAAAGCAGGCAAAAAAAGCTTTCAATATTCTTGAAGTACCAGTAGGAGCAATAATAGTAAAAGACAATACTATTATAGCAAGAGCATATAATCAAAAAGAAAAGAAAACAGATACAACACAACATGCAGAAATAATAGCAATTCAAAAAGCTAGCAAGAAATTAAAGTCTTGGAGACTTAATGATTGTGAAATGTATGTAACTTTAGAGCCTTGCCCTATGTGTGCAGGTGCAATTATTCAATCAAGAATTAAGAAAGTATATATAGGAACAATGGATGAAAAAACAGGAAGTTGTGGTTCTGTATTAAATCTATTTGAAGATTATAAATTTAATCACAATGTAGAAGTTGAAACTGGAATATGCAAAGACGAATGTGAAAAAATATTAAAAGACTTTTTTAAAGAATTAAGAGTATTAAATAAAACTAAAGTATAAATTTGGAGATGTACCGAAGCGGTCATAACGGAACTGTCTCGAAAACAGCTAGCTGCGTTTTGTGGCACGTGGGTTCGAATCCCACCATCTCCGCCAATTTTGGAGGAACTTATGAATAAAATTATAAAGGAAAAATTAAAACAAGTACTGATATTATTTATTATAATTGTAGCATTTGGAAGTGTTTTAGCAATTATGCTAAAATATGAAAGTGAAGGGGAACAAAATATGCCATTCACATTAACAGAAATGATTATAGCAAGTAGTGTAGATGAAATGAAAAAAGAAGAAAATCCTGATAATGTTATATGGAATCTAGATATTAATCAGTATAATGACATTTATTTAAAATTTGATAAAAATCCAGAATATAAAACAAGTACATATATTGAAAGTATTACAATAGAAAATATTAATTATGAAACAGCAGACGGAAATAATATTGTTACATATATGCCTAATAGTACAGATGAAAAGCGATTTTCTTATGAGGAAAATTTTGTTGTAAATAATAGCTTAACTTACAAAGGTGGAAGCCAAGATAATATAAAAACATTAGAAATAAATAAAGAAGGTGGAAGAATATTATTTAGAGTGGTAAATCAAAGGGTTGGAGAATTTGTGTTTAATCAAGATGATGAAATTGCTTATGATGGTAAATTACTTAAAAAAATAGGAGTTCAAGAAGAAAAATTAAATATCAAAATGAGTTTTGATATTGTAATTAAAACTAATTCAAAAAAATATAGAGGAAAGATTAATTTAGATTTACCAAGTGGAAATATTTTAGAAGAAGGAACGAGTAAAGTTGTAAAAACAGACTTTAGCGAAGTTACATTTAAGAGAGAAAATTCTTAAAATACTTGCTAAAGAAAAATAAATATTGTATAATTCAAATGGTATGAATATTTTTTTATTCTAGGGTAATCCAATAAGAGCCTATGAATCTTGTCAGGTCCGGAAGGAAGCAGCAATAAGTAGATACTTTTGTGTGGGTTACTCTAGAATAAGAAAATATATCATGCCATTATTAAATATAAATCATTAAAAATTCTATCAATAAAAAAGAAAGGAAAATTTAATGGAATACACTGCTCTTTATAGAAGATTTAGACCTACAACATTTAGTGAAATTGTTGGTCAAGATCATATTGTTACTACTCTAAAAAATCAAGTTATAGCAGATAGAGTAGGACATGCATATTTATTTACTGGTTGTAGAGGATGTGGAAAAACATCATCAGCTAAGGTTTTAGCGAGAGCAATTAATTGTTTAAATCCAAAAGATGGAGAGCCATGTAATGAATGTGAAATATGTAAGGCTGCATTAGATGGTTCATTAACAGATGTTGTTGAAATGGATGCAGCATCAAATAATAGTGTAGATGATATTAGAGCAATAAGAGATGAAGTTAATTTTTTGCCAACTCTTGCAAAATATAGAGTATATATTATAGATGAGGTTCATATGCTTTCACCAGGAGCTTTTAATGCATTATTAAAAACATTAGAAGAACCACCTCAACATGTAAAATTTATTTTAGCAACAACAGAGCCTCAAAAACTTCCAGCTACTATATTATCAAGATGTCAAAGATTTGATTTTAAAAAGATACCAGAGAAAGAAATTTCAGAAAATTTAAAGAAAATTTGTGAAGAATGTAAAATAAATTATACTGAAGGAGCTTTAAATCTTATCTCAGAATTATCAGAAGGGGCTATGAGAGATGCACTTTCAATATTAGAAAGATGTGCACAAGACGGTGAAAATAAAATAACGGAAGAAAAAATAAAGGAATTAGTTGGTATTCCTAAAATGGAATATATTTCTGGAATAGTTGAAAAAATAGTAGATTACAATAGTGAAGATGCACTAGTATTTACAGAAGACATAATTAATGATGGAAAAGATATAAATAATATATTATGGGAAATAATAAAATACTTAAGAGATATATTATTGTATATTTCAACTAAAGAACTTTCAAATATATATTCAAAACAAGATGAAGAAAAAATAAAAGAAATTTCTTCTAAAATAGATAAAGAAAGATTACTTAATATTATTTTTAATCTATCAGAGCTAGAAAATAGCATAAAATGGTCATCTCAAAAAAATATAGTTTTTCAAGTGGGAATTTTAAAACTTTGTTCAAAAGGAAATGACGGTTTAGAAAAAAGAGTAGAAGAATTAGAAGACATAATAAAAAAAGGAAAAATTAATATTAGTAATGATGTTAGTAAAAATAAAATAGAAGCTAATAAATCTACAATAAAAGTAGAGTCAAATGAATCCACAGAAAAAGCAAAAAATGTGGAAAACGCAAGTCAAAATAATGCAAATCCGAGTGTTAAAAAAACAAAAAGTGCAGACTTTTGGACAAATGTTATTGAAGCATTAAAGGAACAAAGAATGCCAATCTTATATGCTAATTTAGTAAATGCTAAAGGAGTATTGCTAGATGATATGACTGTTGGAATAGAATTTCCAAATGGATTAAGTAGTTTTGGAAAAAGCGTAATTGAAAAAACGGAAAATATGGCGGAATTAAAAAGATTAATTTCAATAGAATGTAAAAAAGATATGAGAGTAAAAATAATTGATAAAAAAAATAATGAAGAAAAAAAGGATAATAATTTAGATTTAGGAATAAATGTTAATGTGATTGATGGATAAAGGTTATTCATATTTAATGAAATTAAATAGAAAATAAACTTAATAAAGGAGGATAAAAAAATGTCAAAAGGTGGATTTCCAGGAGGAATGGGAGGATTTGGTGGAATTAATATGAACCAAATTATGAAACAAGCGAAAAAAATGCAAGAGGAAATGGAAAAATCACAAGAAAATTTAGCTGTTCAAACATTTGAAAGTACAACAGGTGGAGGAGCAGTTTATGTAAAAGTAAATGGAGCAAAAGAAGTGCAAGAAATAAAAATTAAGAAGGATGTTGTTGATCCAGATGATGTAGAAATGTTACAAGATTTAATAATAACTTGTGTTAATGATGCATTAAAGAAAGTAGATTCAGCAACAAATGCAGAATTCGGAAAATATAATATTCCAGGGTTAAGTTAAAAGGGAGAAAAAAATGTCATACTATTCACCATCAATAGAAAAGCTAATAGAAAGTTTTGAAAAACTTCCTAGCATTGGAAATAAAACAGCTGTGAGATTAGCTTTTTATATGCTTAATGCTAGCAAAGAAGAAACAGATAGTTTTATAAAAAGTATACAAGATGCTAAAAATAACTTAAAGCTATGTTCTAAATGTTATAATATATCTGATAATGATCCATGTGAAATATGTTCAAATGCACAAAGAGATCAAAGTAAAATTTGTGTAGTTGAAGATGTAAAAGATGTTGTAGCAATAGAAAAAATACATGAATATAAAGGATTATATCATGTTTTGCATGGCTCGATTTCTCCAATGGATGGGATAGGACCAGATGATATAAAAATTAAAGAGTTATTGTCAAGGTTAATGGATGGTAGTGTTAAGGAAGTTATACTTGCAACAAACCCTAAAGTAGAAGGAGAAGCAACTGCAATGTATATTTCAAAATTAATAAAACCAATGGGAATAAAAGCAACAAGGCTTGCACATGGAATTCCAGTAGGTGGAGATTTAGAATATACAGATGAATTTACTCTAGGAAAAGCTTTTGAAGGAAGAACAGAATTATAAAAAAATCAATAGAGATATCTTAAGATTAAATATTTAAGATATCTTTTTTTGTTATGTATAATTTATAAAAATTAGTAAAAAATACTAAAAATGTGAAAAAATGATAATTTCTCTACGGTCACAAGTAAAAGAAAAAATTTTAAAGATATGAGAAAGGAAGAAAACTTATGAGTAAAGTTAAAGACAAAATTTATGAATGGAAAGATAGGTTAAGAAGTGAGAAGATGATGACTTTAGTCATTGTTCTAGTAATTATAATTGTAGCTTTGGCAGTATGTGCTTATAAGAAATCAAAAGCTTATAGACAACTTGCAGAGAATTCATATAATCATGCTTTTTATCAATTAATTGAATATGTTGACAATACAGAAAAATTATTAGCAAAATCGGCAATTTCATATAGTAGTGAACATGCAACAGAAACACTTGCAAATATTAATAAAGAAACAGCATTAGCACAAGCTTATCTTTCAAGACTTCCAATAGATACACAAGATTTAGAAAATACTCAAAAATTTTTACATCAAGTTGGAGATTATTGTTATTCTATATCTAAAAAAACTGTAAAAGGTGAAAAGTTGACACAAGAAGAATTAGATAATTTAACTCAACTTCATCAATATACAGTGGACTTAAAAAATACTTTATATCAACTAGAAGCTGATTTTTATTCTCAGACAATAAAATGGGGAGAACTAGAAAATACAGGGAAAAGATTGTTTGCACGAGAAGGAGAAAATTTATCACAAACTAGTTTTTCAAATGTAGAAGAAGACTTGCATCAATATGCTGGTTTAATATATGATGGAGCATATTCAGAAGGATTGGAGAATCCAGACATAGTAGGACTTGTAGGAGATGATATAGATCAAAATAAGGCTCAAGAAATTGCAAAAGCCTTTTTAGGTGAAGATAGAATTTCAGAAATAAATTTTTCAGAAGAATCTCAAAACGCAAATATAAATTGTTATAACTTTAATGGTAAAACAAAAAGTGGTGATAATTTTACAATAGCTGTTTCAAAAAAAGGCGGCCACATAGTATCTATAAACTGTGATAAAAAAGTAAATGGAGAAAATATAAGTGAAGATGAAGCTGTAAACTTAGGAAAAGAATTTTTACAAAACCGTGAATATAAGAATATGAGAGAAACTTACTATATGAAAGAAAATAATGTTCTTACAGTAAATTATGCTTATGTTCAAGATGATGTAATAATGTATCCTGATTTGATAAAATTAAAAATAGCTTTAGATAATGGAGAGATAATTGGATTAGAATCAACAGGATATTTGAATTCTCATAAAGATCAAAGAGAACTTAAAGAAGTAAAAATAACTAAAGAGCAAGCACTAGAATTGGTTAATCCAAAATTAGAAATAAAGGCAACTGATTTAGCAGTTATACCAACTGAATGGAACACTGAAATTTTTTGCTGGGAAATAAAAGGAAGAAATGAAGAGAGCGATTTTTTAGTATATATAAATGTAGAAACTGGAGAAGAAGAGGATATACTTATGATTGTAGATACGCCAAATGGAACTCTTACAACATAAATTTATTAAGGAAAAAATTCTTATAGTATAAGAAAATATAGAGCTTGTAAAAAATATAATGTTAGAATATAATATAAAAAAAGTAATAAAATTTAAAAATAGTAGTATTATTAAAAGTGAAGGGGTAAATATGAAAATAGCAGATATTTTAAAAGTTACAGCAGGAAAGCTTATATGTGGAGATGAAAATATAGAAGTAGAAAATTTTGAAAAAGATAATAGATGTATAAAAGAAGGAGATGTATTTGTTGCAATAAAAGGAGAAAATTTTGATGGAAATAAGTTTTATAAAGAAGCAATAAAAAGTGGAGCAAAATTGTGTATATTAAGTGAAATGCCTGAAGAAAAAATAGGTAATATAGTACTAGTTGAAGACACAATAAAAGCAATTTCACAAATTGCAGAATACAAAAGAAGTTTGTATGATATTCCAGTTGTTGCAGTAACCGGAAGTGTTGGAAAAACAAGTACAAAAGATATTATAGCTTCTGTTATGAGTCAAAAATATAATGTATTAAAAACAGAGGGAAATTTGAATAATAATATTGGATTACCATTCACAATTTTAAGACTAAAAAATGAGAATGCAATAGTTGTAGAAATGGGAATGAATCACTTTGGCGAAATAAGTGCATTGTCTAAAATTGCAAAGCCAACTCTTGCAGTAATTACAAATATAGGAACAGCTCATATTGGAAATTTAGGAACAAGAGAAAATATATTAAAAGCAAAGCTTGAGATTTTAGATGGATTACAAGGAAATAATATTGTTATTAATAATGATAATGATTTATTAAGGAATTGGCAAAATAGTAAGTATAATGTAATAACTTATGGAATAAAAAATAAAGATAGTATGTATGTAGCAGAAGATATAAATTCGTTTGAAACAAAAAGCATATTTAATCTTTTAGATAACAAAATTAATGCAAAAGAAAATGATATAGAAGTACCAATTTCAGGAGAACATTTTGTGCTAAATGCCTTGTGCGCGATAGCAGTTGGAAGATATTTTAATATTTCTATAGAAGATATAAAAAAGGGAATAAAAGAATTCAAATTAACTAAAAATAGAATGGATATTTTTGAAACAAAATCAAATGTCCTTGTTGTAAATGATACATATAACGCAAATTATGATTCGATGAAAGCTGCAATTGAATATTTAGAAAAGATAGAAAAACGCAGAAAGATAGCAGTATTAGGTGATATGCTTGAATTAGGAAGCTATTCAGAAGAGTTACACAAAAAAATAGGAGAATGTATTGAAAACATTGATATATTAATAACAATTGGAGAAAATGCAAAGATAATAAATGACTGTGCAAAAGTTTCAAATAAAGTTCATTTTAATAACAATGAAGAGGCAGTAAAAGAAATAAAAAGTATTTTGAAATCAGGTGATGCTATTTTACTAAAGGCATCTAATTCGATGAAATTTAGTGAAATAGTAGATAAAATAAAAGATTAAATTCTTTAGAAAGGAAAATTAATAATGAAGAAAGTTGCAATTATTTATGGAGGAATGTCTTCAGAGCATGATGTTTCAATGGTGTCTGGACAAAATGTAATAGACAACATAGATAAAACAAAATATGACATTTATCCATTAATAATTACTAAAGAAGGAAAGTGGATTGACAAAAGAGAGAAAGAAATAAAGGATATATTTAAGTTATTAAAAGAGATGGATGTGGTATTTCCAGTATTACATGGTTTATATGGTGAAGATGGTACTATTCAAGGAATGCTTGAAATGGCAAAGGTTAAATATGTTGGTTGTAAAGTGCTATCGTCAAGTGTATCAATGGATAAAGTTTATACAAAAATAATTTTTGAAAAAGCTAAGATACCACAAGCAAAATATATTTATCTAAAAAATGAAAATACATACATAGATGAAAATTTTGATGAAATGTATTTAGAAAATGATAAAATCATTTCTTTAGTAGAAGAAAAATTAAGTTTTCCTGTTTTTGTGAAGCCATCTAATTCAGGATCTTCAATAGGTATTTCAAAAGCAAAAAATGGTGCAGAGCTTATAAAGGCTATAGCTGATGCATCAATATATGATAAGAAAATTATAATTGAGCAAGCAATAGTTGGTAAAGAAGTTGAATGTGCAGTTTTAGGAAATGAAGCTTCGTCAGTCGGTCAAATATTGCCAGCAGAAGAGTTTTATTCTTATAATGCAAAATATGAAAATGCTGAATCACAAGTTATTATACCAGCAGATTTATCAGAAGAAAAAATAGAAGAAATAAGAAAATTAGCTTTAAAAGCATTTAATGCTGTAGATGGAAGTGGAATTGCAAGAGTTGATTTTTTTGTAGAAGAAGGAACAGAGAAAGTATATATAAATGAAATTAATACAATGCCTGGTTTTACTGAAATAAGTATGTATCCAAAATTATGGGAAAAAGCAGGAATATCTTATTCTGATTTGATATCAAAACTAATTGAATTAGGATTAGAAAATAATTAATTATTTGTCAAGTAAAAAGGGGGGCAAGTTAAAATCAATATTTTGTAATTAAAATTTTAAAACGATAAAAATTGGGTGAAACTATAGAACTTTGAAAAAAATATGATATAATACACATAATTAAAACAAAAAGGAATATAGTGAAATGGAAATAAAAGAATTAAAAGAGGAACTAAAAAAGTATTTAAAAACATCTAGATATGATCATAGTATAAGCGTAATGGAAGTTAGTGGACAATTAGCAGAAAAATATCATATTAATAAAGAAAAAGTAATGAAGGTAGCTCTAATGCATGATATGGCAAAGGAGCTACCTTTTGACGAATTAAAAAATTATATTATAAAAAATAATATATATGCTTCAAAAATGGAAATGAGAGTGGGCGTAACATTGCACGGTAAAGTTGCAGCAGATATGTGCAAAAAGAAGTATGGATTTAATTACGAAATGTGCAAAGCAATTAGTGTTCATACAACAGGCAAACCTAGAATGTCATTATTAGAAAAGATAATATTTATAGCAGATAAAATCGATTATACAAGGACTTATGAGGGGGCCGAAGAACTGAGAAAATTAGCTTTTCAAGATATTGATGCTGCAATAGTAAAAAACATTGAAAATAGTATTATAAGAAATATAGAAAGCAACAGATTAATTTTAGAAGAAAGTATAAAAACTAGAAATTATATATTGATAAACACTAAAAAATAAGCTATAATAATTTTACCATATTTGCAAATGGAGGATGTTAAATGATTTTCAAAGATTACTATAAAATACTTGGACTTGAATCAAATAAAGTAAGTTTAGATGAAATAAGAGTAGCATATAGAGAGAAAGCAAAGAAATTTCATCCTGATATAAATGTTGGAAATAGTGAGGCAGAAGCAATTTTTAAAGATGTAAATGAAGCTTATAGAATATTAAGTGATGCTTCACAAAGACGAAAATATGACTTTAAATGGAATAAATATATAGGAAGTAAAAAGAAAAAAACAACAACACAAAAAAGAACATTTAAGGAAATGCTTTTAGATATATTATTTGGAGGAATATCAAAACAAAAAAGTGTGAAAAAAGTTGTTCCAGAGTATGGGGAAGATATTGATACAGAAATAGATATTTCTTTAAAAGAAGCATTTTTTGGTGTAAATAAAGTTATAAAGTTAAGAGCTGTAAACGGAAGAGAAACATCATTCTCAGTAAAAGTTCCAGCAGGAGTGCAAAATCATGATAAAATTAGAATTGTTGGACAAGGTAAAAAAGGAAAAAATGGCGGAAAGAATGGAGATTTACGCGTAATAGTTAATATAAAAGATGGTAATAAGTTTAAACTTAATGGAATAGACATATATGCAGAAATTGAAGTGACCGTATACGAAGCAGCACTTGGATGCAGAAAAAATATTAATTTATTTGGAGAGGAAATTAATATAATTATTCCGAAATGCTGTAGTAGTGGGAAAAAGCTTTGTATACCTCAAAAAGGATATAAAAATGGAAAAGGTAAAAGGGGCAATTTGTATGTAATTACAAGGATTGTATTGCCTGAAAAATTATCTAAAGAACAAGAGAACCTTTATATAAAATTAAAAAATGTAAGTTAAATAATTTTAATAGTAAATCAAAAAAATAAATCCAGTATTCATAAAGTAAATGTGTGTAAAAGGTCAAGTGAAAAAGTAAATGCAATGTGTGTAAAATACAAAAAAAGCTATATTAGTTGACATATTATGTTTAAAGTGCTATAATTATAGATGGTAGGATAACAAAAGAAGAAATAGTAGAAAGAGGTGCGATATGACTGAAGGATTTCATGGTAAATATTTTAGTGTAACTGATCCACAGGGTGTTAATACAGTTATATATAGAATTAATGAAACTGCCAAGGAATTACAGAATAAATATCCCAAATATACTGTTGAACGCTTAGTTTTCTCTGAAGAAATAAATGGTAATAATAAAAAGAAAACATTTTTTATTGATTACCCACAACCAGAAGGAGAAGATTTAGTAATACTTTCTTTTGGAGAACAAAAAGTAGTAGTTAATATGGGATTTTTAAAAGATGATAAAGTAAAAATATCTAAAAGACCATTGCCTGTTAAATTTGATACAATTTATTCAGAACAAACAATGGAACTTAAAGATTTTAAATATACGCCAAATTTAAGAAGACCAATAACAATTATTGATCCAGAAACTACTGAGGAAATAAAACCAATGATTTATTTAGATAAAAATACAAATGAAGTAAGAGGAAGATGTAAATTGAAACCAAATAAATCTTATTTCAGCTTTGAAATAAGAGACAAATAAGGAGGAGTATTAATAGTGAAAATATGTTGTACAGAAGTTGGAAATGATTCAAGACTTAATAAATTTATCGGTAATAATCATGGAGAAAAATATGAAGTACAAGAAAATGAAATGCCTTCAGAAATAGTTCAACTTTCAACCGGTGATTTTAATGAAAATAGTCAAATGCTTAATCAGACACAACTTAGAGAATTAAAAGAAAAATTTAATGCTAGAGTAACAAATTATGCATTAAGACAAAAAGAAGAAATAATAAAAGCTGATAAGCAACAAGATGTAACTAGAGATTAAAATTATAGGTTTAGAAGGTTCAAAAAAATTAAAACCAATGAGAAGGTAAAAAATATATGAAAGATAGTTTTATAGTAATGATAAAAAAGCATATGGTAGCAATAATATTAACTATTGTATTTTGGCTATTTGCAGAGATATTTGTAGTAGCCCCATTATCTACAACAATAGTTGATAGTAGTGCTACCGGTGTTTTTGATTTAAGCTACTTTTTTGAAAATTTTACATTAAATATTGTAAGAGTTGCAGGTGTTGGAAAAATATTTAAAGAAGGTTATATAGGAACCTTTATGTTATGGACAGCAATTTTTACAGTATTTTTTGCTATATGCGTTGGAATAGGATTATTTAAAAGTAGAAAAAGAGGAAAATATGACAAAATAGAACATGGTTCAAGTGACTGGAGTTCTGGTGGAGAACAATATAGAGTACTTAGCAGAAATGCCGGAATAATACTTGCAGAAGAGAATTATTTACCTTTAGATAAATTAGGTAATACCAATGTACTAATAGTCGGTGGTTCAGGTTCTGGTAAATCATCTGCATATACTATTCCAAATGCTCATCAATGCTTGGGATCTTATGTATTTACAGATCCCAAAGGTGAGATATATGATGCAACCGCAGGATACTTAAAATCACAAGGATATGAAATAAAATTATTAAATTTAGTAAATCCAAATAGTAGTGATAGCTACAATCCAATACAACATGTTAAATCAGAATTAGATGTAGACGTTATAGCAAATACCATAGTAAAAGGACAAAAATCAGAAGCAGCAGGAGCACAAGATCCATTCTGGGACAATATGTCAGAGCTATTATTAAAAGCTTTAATATATTATTTAATAGCAGCAGTACCTCCAGAAGAACAAAATTTAGCAAGTTGTGCAGAACTAGTTAGAGCAGCAAATACAAAGGGAAATACAAATCTTTTATCAGAATTATTTAATAAATTACCTTATGATCACCCTGCAAGAATGAATTATAAATCAGTTGAAATATCTTCAGACAAGACATATAGCTCAATATTAAGTTCATTACAATCAAAATTAGGAAAATTTGATTCAAAGGAAATTGCAAATGTAACATCAACTAATACAATAAGTTTTGAAGATATTGCTACAAAGAAAACAGCTTTATATGTAGTATCATCAGATACACATACAGCTTACGACTTTTTACTAACAATATTCTTTTCACAGATGATACAACAATTATATGATTTTGCAGATAAAAATGGTGGAAAATTGCCACAAAAAACATTTTTTATACTAGATGAGTTTTCTAATATTGGTCAAATTCCAGACTTTGATAAAAAAATATCAACAAGTAGAAGTAGAGGAATTTCATTTAGTGTTATATTACAAAACTTAGATCAGCTTAAAGCATTATATGAAAAATCTTATGAAACAATAATAGGTAACTGTGATACGCATGTATTCTTAGGAAGTAACTCTTATGCAACAGTTGAGTATTTTTCAAAAGAATTAGGAGAAAAAACAATATCACATTATAGTAAGTCAATAAATAGAGACAATTATAATGATAGAAAAGGTTATAGTGAATCTGATCAAATAATGGCAAGAGCACTTATGACACCAGATGAATTAAGAAGATTAGACAATAATAATTGTATAATTTTCGAAAAAGGTTTAAAGCCAATTATGGCCCAAAAATATTATTGGTTTAAAAAGCCTAGAATTACAAAGGACTTAAATTCAATTAGAATAGATCATAATGACTTTGATGCAGGAGATAGAGGAGAGTGGAGAAAATTTGATCCATATAACCCATTTACAGGAAAAGCAGTAGAAGATGAAAAAGAACAATCATTTAAAGTAGAATCACTAGATGACTTATGGACTGATGAAGAACCAAAAGAACAAAATTCAAATGAGGCAAAACCAATAGAGCAAACAGTTCCAGAAATAAAAAATAATAGTGAAGAATTAGCAAATCAAATAAAAAATGAAATGGAAAATAATAATGCTTATCAAAGTTCAGTGGAACAACCAATCCAAGAAGATGAACTAGATATTCAAAAAGAGCTAGAGGCTAAATTTGATGAGTTGTTTGGTCCAATGGAATAATTTAAAATAATACAAATAAAATGTAAATAAAAATATAAATTAAATAAAAAATATAATTAAAAATATAAATGCAAATACAATTACAAATAAAAAATATAATTAATTCTCGTATCTTGTTGTCGCAGAAAAGTGCTTCACACTTTTCGCTCCATTCGCGCTTCGCTTGAGCGCTACGCGATACTTCGAATTTATTATATTTTTTATTTATTTGGTTAAATTTTTTTATTTTGATTATTTTATTATTTTTTTATGATATTTTTTATTATTAATTTTATTTTTATAATTTAATTTATAATCAATAATTTTTTATTTATAGCTTATAATTTATTATGTTTTATTTATAGTTTTTTATTTCAATTCAGTGCATTTTGTATTAATTTTTTTATAATCTCATCAAGTTCTTCTCTTGATTTATATTCATATTTATTAATAGATTCATCTTGTCTAATTTTCTTAACATCTTCATCATATTCAACATTTTTGAATATAACTTGTATATATTTAACCTTACTTTTTTTAGCTATTTCATATTCTTCTAATGTATACTGTCCGATTCTTTTTCCTACTATCATTATAAATATATCAGAAGTAGGAATTTCACTATTATAGTCTGCTTGTTTTCTTTCAGTTGATACGGTATTATCAGCAAATTCACATTCAAATAAATTAATTCTAACTCCATCATCAATTAGCTTATCTTGCAATTTTCTAATAGTGTTTCCTATCTGATTTCTTTCATTTTTAAATTCATTAACAGATGATGCAAGGAAAATTTTTAATCTTTTCATTATTCTTTTCCTTTCTTTTTATCATTTTTTTGCTGAGCTTTAAATTCTGCTTTAAAGTTTTTAGCCATTTTTGCATATTTAGTAGCATCATCAATTAAATCTAATTTTATGCATACTCTAGCTAAATTATAATAAGTAAAGGCTAAATCTTGGGCATATTCATGGTTCTTTTCATAAGCTTTTTTTAACATATCAAGAGCTTTTAAATAATAAGATGAAGCATCATCATATTTTTTATTGTGTCTACATGATTCTCCCATTTCTATATAGTCATAAATTAAGGTAGTTTCATATTTTTCATAATTATCTTTTATTAAATTTTCTTCAAGTTCTATAGCCATAAAGTAATATGTTTCTGAATCATCATATTTTTTATTATCATAATAAAATTCAGCAACCTTATGATAAGCGTTAGCAAGTGAAGCAGTATACTTATCAGTTTCCTTAAATAGTTCTCGCTCTGTACTCATAGATTTTAGATAAAAATATTCTGTATATTTTTTATCCTTTAATTTAGAAAATATTAAAGCAATATTATAATATAAATTAGCTAAATTATGTCTATTTACTATTGTTTTCTGCATTGATGGTTTTTCACGAATTTCAAGTGATATTTTATAGTAATCTATTGCTTTTTCAATTTTATTAGTATTAATATAAACACTAACTAAGCAATCACATATATCAGCATAATCTGATTCATATAATTTTTTATTATCATTGTATAATTTAGAGCATAATTCAAAAGCACTTAAATAATAATTTTCTGCGTCTTTATACTGTTTTCTTTGGAAGTATGTGTTGGCTAATTGTTTATAAGTATTATATAAATAAGTAGCATATTCAGAAAAATCATTATCTAGAAGTTTTTCTAAAACAGCTATTCTATCTTTATAATATGTTTCAACCTTTTCATAGTCTTGCTTTTTGTCATACAAATTTATAAGGTCATTATATGTTTTTGCAAGATTTAGTCCATTTTTATTAAAATTGTATTCTGCTAACTTTTTATATAATTCAAATGCTTTTAAATAGTACTCCTCAGCTTTATCAATTTGATTCATATTATAGAAATAAAGTGCTCCTAGTCTATTAAAAACAAATGCAATATTATCAGTATAATCATTATTTTTTGCCTTTTTATCTAAATCTTGTCTTATTTTTAATGATTTTAAATAATAATTTTCAGCTTCTTTATATTTTTTAGTTACTTTATAAAGTTCACCTAAAGTACAGTAAGAAGAACTTAAGTCGAATATTGAGTTAGAATTATTTTCATCAGAATATTTTTCTCTAATTTGCATACTTTTTAAAAGATATTTTTCAGCATCTTCATACTTCTTCATATTATTCAAATATAGAAGACCTAAATCATAGTAACATGAGGCAAGAGTTGGATTAAAATATTTTTCATCTCTAAGATGAATTTTTTCTATTAGTTCAATTCCATCTAAATAGCTTTTTTCTGCTTCATCATATTTTTTCAAAAGTATATAAATATCGCCTAATAATTGATAATTCCTTGCTAAATCTGGTTCATATAAACCTTTCATATTAGGAATTAAATTCTTGTAAATACTTATATTATTTACTAAATATTTTTCTGCTTCGTCATAATTTTTTATTTTCTTATATAAATTACTGATTTTGTCATTTAATAGAGCTAAAGAATATTCAGAGTCTGATTTTTGTAAGTCCAAAGTATCTTTTAATATATCAATAGCCTTTTTATAATATTCTTGATCATTTCCTAACAAATCGCCAAGTGATTCATAATCACCTGCAAGATAAAAATTATATTTTCTTGCATTTTTTTCTGCTAATTTTTTGTCAACTTCAATTTCCATTGAGCAATATTCTTTTGCTTTTTCTAAATTATTCATTGTATTGTATAGGTTAAAAAAGCAGGCATATAAATTTGAAAAGTAAGTTTCAATATTTTTATTATCAAATTCTTCCACATAGTAATCAAGTTGTTCCTGAGCTTTTTTTAAATATTTTTCTGAAGTCTCATAATCTTTTAATTTTATATAAAATGCTCCAAAACTTTTGTAAATTTGTATAAGACTTATTTGATTGCTTTCTGTTTTATTATTAGCAAGTTTTTCATATAATTTTAATGCCTTGTTATAATAAAATTGAGTTTTGTCATATTTATATATTTTTAAATAAAAACGACCAAGGGTTTGATAAGAACTTGCTAATCCGACTCATATAAGCTTGAGAATTACTTTCATATAATTCTTCCATTAGTTTCGTATCTTTTAAAAGATAATCTTCAGCTATATCATATTTTGATATGTTAAGGGCATATTTTCCAAGCTGATGATAAGAAGCAGATAAAAGTTCTTTTTTATCTTCATCTTTAGGATATTTTTTTACTAAGTCAATTCTTATATCTGTTGATTTTCTATAATATTTTAATGCATTATGAAAATCATTATATTTTTCAAGTAAAAGTGCATAGTTATTATATGAATTAGATAATACAACTCTATAATAATCGTCACTGTCTTCAGTTAATATTTTTTCATCTATTTCTATTGCTTTCAAGAAACAGTCTTTAGCTAGTTCAAATTTTGCATCTTCAAAGTATAAATATGCTAGTCCTAGATTATTATAAGCAATAGAAAGATTTTTTTGATACAATTTCGGATTAATTTCAACTAATTTTTTGTCAATTTCAATTAATTCTAGATATATTTTTTCAGCTTCTTCATATTTACCAATATTATAATAAATTATTCCTAAGTGGTTATAAATACTTGATAAATTATCATAATATATTCCTTCGTCAAATTCTTTTTCATAATACTCTTTAGTGGAACTTAAATTTAAATATTCTTTATATTTGTTAGCAAATTTTATTGCTTTATCATATTGGTTTTGGTTATTCAAATATAAACTATATTTATATAAACTGCGTCTATTTAGATTTCCTTGTTCATCAAGCTTTACAGCTTCCTCAAAAGCTTCTTCAATTTCTTTATATCTATTGTTATTATTTATATCCAATTTTAATATATCAATTCTTTGCATAAGCTCGTTTACAATTGTTTGCATTTCTTCTTTTTGCTTCTCTTGAATTTTCAATAATTTATCACCATCTGATTTTAAATCTTCAAAAGATAAAGCATTTTTTGCTTCTTCTAAATCACCATCATCTAAGCATTTTTTTGCATATATTTGTCTTTTAGAAAGCTTGCCGTCCATTGATGAAGAAATAAAGCTACTTTCTAGTTCAATAATATTATTCTCAATTTGGTATATATTATCTTTTATTTTTGATCTCTTATCATTTATATCAGAAAATTTTTCAAAAGCTTTTTCATCATCAGGATTTTTTCTAATAATATCTTTATATTCCCAATATTCTTGGTCTAGTTTATTATACTGTTCCTTTAAGTTATTTAAGTCTTTGTTGTTGAATATAAATGGAATATTATCTAAAGTCATTATTTCGTCTTTATTAATACATAACTTGTTATCTATAACCTCAATTTTACCAGCTTCTAAGCCTAAAGATTTTAATTGCAAAATTATATTTAACTTGATTGTATCAATATTTTCATACTGATTATAATAATGACCTAATTCTTCATCTAAATGCTTCATAAAATTAACAACTGACTCATCTTGATTTTCGCTTTTCTTGATATATGTTGTAATTTTAGGATTACGATTATTCTTGAAAAACTCATAAGCAGTATTAAATTCTTGAACTATCTTTTCATCTGCAGTATGTGAAAATAGTATAAAAAACAATTCACTTTTCTTTATATCATCAGTTAAAACTTCAGAATCATCATCTGTGATTAGTCTAAAATAAATATCATAATTCTCATATTTGTCATTTAAATCGCGTATAAAATTTCCAATTTCATCTTTTTCGTTTTGTAGTTCTTTTTCATCAACAGCTAAGAAAATATTAATTTTTTTCATAACTTCATATCCTCATATAATATGTTAATTTTAATAAACATATTCTTATTTTATATTTAGGTTTTTTAAAGGCTACCTATAAACCTTATAATTAACTTATTTCAAGTGTTCTGGAATTCCCATTACATGCATAAAATTATTAAAACTTTCCTCATCTAATTCTTTTTTTACATCATCAACAGCTAAGTTAAATTTATTTAAAAAATTATTATAATCGCTTTTTTTCAAAAGTCTTTTTAAAATAATTATAATAGATAAAATGTCATTTTCACCTGATTCGTAGTGTTCTCCATTTTTAACAATTCCTAAATCATCATGAAAAAAAGACTTTTTATGAATTGGATAAGAAATACTTAAATTCAAATTAAATAGCATATTGCTATGTGCAGCGATGTTTCTAACGACATTTAGCATTTTCAAAAAGGTAAGTAAATCTTTATAATTAATTTGACAAAGATTAGATACTTCTTTTTTGTCCTCGATTTTCATTAAACTATAGAATTTTATAATGTTTCCAAAAGTAATTAAAGTAGTAAACATCCATAGAGGAATTGTATTATATAATTCTTTACATTCCTTTATATCCTTGTAATTATCAATATTTCTATTTAAGTTATCATCTAAATTTTTCATGAATTCTGTATAAAGTTGTTTAGTTTTATAATTAACACTAAAATTTTCTTCATTTAGATAATTGTAAACACCATATTTCTTAGAAAAAGTATTTGCTATGTATGATTTTATATTAGTTTCAATTATAGAAATATAATTAAACATAATATTTCTAAGTTCTCTGTCAAATTTGTAAACAGCATAAATTTCTTCAAAATAAGTGTCCGTAGTACATGTCTCAATTCCATTTTTTTTAGAATTTTTTATATCAATAAATATATCTTTATAACCAGTAATTAAGTTATAATAGTTTTCTCTTAAAAGGACTTCTTTAGCTTCTTTTTCATTTTTTATTATAATGTTACTAGACTTTATTATCTCTATTTGTTCATTTATATCTTTGTATTCTAAATTCATATAAAATTTCATTCCTTTTTTCGTACATAATTATAAAAGTATTATTCTTTATTTTTCTATTTTGTATCCTAGTTTTATCAGTACTTTTAAAGATTCTTGTAAAGTATTTCTATATTAATATGGGCTTATACATTTTTATCTTCCTTATAAATATATGGTATATTTTTAATAATTTTTATATCTGAGTCTTTATAATTTTTATTAAGCTTATGTTCAATTTCATCTAGTTTTTCAAAATCAGCTATAGCAGGGTGTAATTTTGCTAAAATATGTTTTGCATCATTTATTTTTTCACGATATTTCTCAACATCAGCAATTGATGCACTTTGATATCCATCACTTCTCATATATGCTATCCATCTATTGTGCTCATTTTTAACTAATTCATTAAAAATTTTATCGTCTTGAAGTTTTTTCTCGAAGTTATTTAAATCAGTTCCAATATCACCAGTATATTCATCTTTTAATACTGAATAAATTTTGTATTTTATATGAGTTGCAGTTGCTCTTGAAGATTTTACATTATATTCTGTTTCATAATATTTTTCTAAATTAACATCATCAGCATTGTATATTAAATGTACTCTTTGAGACATGTGCTCTATTTTTGAATCAATAATTGGATATTTGTAGTAAATATCATTAATGCTTCCAAAAGCATTTAAGTTGTATTGTGTTTTTTCGTCAGCCTTTAAATAATTTATTTGCATGCTTTTTTCTTCATCTTTTATCCAAATATTAATAATTGGCTTATTATTGTAATTTTCTTTATCTTGTAACAAGAAATATTTTCTTAAATAAATAGCTTCTTTTATATTTATTTCATCATTTTGAAGAGTTACAACTACATAATTAATATTTTTTAATTTATTTAATTCATCTAATGCTTTTTGAGAATTAATATCTGCTTCAATAAAGTTATAGTCGTAGTTTGCAATTAATTCAGGACATTCTTTTGTAAGTAATTCTTTTATGTGATTTGCTCTAATATCAATAATGTTTATTTTTAGCTTATATCCAATAATCTGACCACACCATGTAATTATCTTTAAAAATTCTCTTCCAACTTTGCCACAACCTACTATTAAAACAGAAATCTCATTGTTTATAGCATTTAGATAAATAGGCTTATCTTGCAATAACTGTATAATAGTTCTTTCAACTTCATTTACAATTTCTAACTGAATATTGCCTTTATCAGTAGAATCTAAGATAATTCTAGAAACTTCATCATTTAAGATACTATAAATTTTTATCTTTTTATTTAATGATTTATTTTTTTCAATTAATCGTAAAGTTAAAGTTAAATTTTCATTTTCTATTTCATTTACTAAATAAATAGTAACAGTATTGCTTTTTATCTTTTTTAAATTTATATTTTCTATTAATGAATAAAATTTAGTAATATTAAGTCCTTTTAAGTCATAATTTTTTGCATCATCTTTTTCACAATTTGCAAAAATAATAGTTTTATCTTTATTATATAAGTTTTTAGCTATAGTTACAGATTTTTCATTTAATTCTGAAAAAATTAATATATCTTTTTTTCTAGTAAAATACAATTTGAATTTGGTTGTAAAATCACCAATAAGAGTTAATAAAAAAGATACTGTAAGTAATGGCATTAATAATGTTAATAGATAAATTATACCAATATAAATTGTATCAAATATATTTATGATTTGAAAATTATTAAGTATTCCTAAATTTTCATTTAAAATGATAGTTTGTGCAGAATATAAAATAGAATTTACTAGTTTTCCCATAAAATCAGGCTGTGTACTTAGTGGGAAAATTAATATAGCAAGTGAAACTGTCATTCCAAGTATTGATATAGGTATCCATTTTTTTGTATCATTTATATTTTTTTTCGCTTTTATAACTGTAAAAATTAATATAATTATAGATAAAAGTAAAAATATATTATTCATTTTTATATAGGTCCTTTCAAAAACTCTTATACTCTTATTTTACCACAAAATGGGGTACTTTTTCAATGAAATTACATAATTAATTTTAATAAAAATACATATTAAAATTGGTGGAAAAATATTTACAAACAAATGTTTCTATGATATATAATATGAAATAGTATAAAAGATAAAAAGACTAGGTATATTTTTTGTAGAAAGGAGAGAAAATCTATTTATATAAGTAGATTTAAGTAATTATGAAATTTGTACATTTAGCAGATATACATTTTGACACTCCATTTAAGACAATATCAGATAGAGCAGATTTAGGAAAGATAAGAAGATTAGAACAAAGATCTGCGTTTAAAAAAGTAATAGAATTTATTAAAGAAAATAAAATAGAATATTTATTTATTAGTGGAGATTTTTTTGAGCAAGATTATGTTAGAAAATCTACAATTATATATATAAATAATTTATTTAATGAAATAAATAATACAAAAATATATATTGCACCAGGAAATCATGATCCATATATGGCAAATTCATATTATAAGACTTTTGATTGGGCTGATAATGTAAAGATATTCACAGAAAAAGCAGAAAAAGTGGAAAATCCTGATGCAAATATCTATGGTTATGGGTTTAATAATTATGAAATGAATGACAATCAATTAGAGGATATAGAAATTGATGATAAAAATAAAATAAATATATTAATTACTCATGGAACAGTTATATCAGGAAATGAAATAAGTGGTATATATAATCCAATTAGTAAAAATAAATTAGAAGAAAAAGGATTTGACTATGTAGCATTAGGTCATATACATAAAAGAGATAAATTTTATCCAGGTTCGCTAATTTCAATGGGGTTTGATGAGATAGGAGAACATGGTTTTATATATGGAGAAATAGTAAATAACAAATTGAGTACTGAATTTATAAAAGCAGATGAAAGAGAATTTATAGAAATTGATGTTGATGTTTCAGATATATATTCAGAAGAAGATTTAATTGAAAAGTTAAATTTAATTGATACAGGTAATAATTTATATGAAATTAATTTAATTGGGTATAGAAATTTTATTATTAATATTGATTTAAAATTAATACAAAAAAATATAATTAAAATAAAAGATTATACAGAAGTAAAAATAGAAATAAAAGAAAATAATAATACATTAAAAGGAATTAGTTTAAAAAAATTAAATGAAAAATTAAAAAATAATGAAATTAATAAAAAAGAATATGATGAAATTTTAGAAATTATTTTAAAAATATTTAATAATTGAATGATTAAATAAAAAGCTATAATATATAAAATAAAAAATTAAAATAAATATTAAATTAAAAAACAAAAAAAGAAAAAAATAAAATAAAAAATATAATATATAAAATATAAAAATTAAAATAAAATTAAAAATAAAAATTAAAATTATATTAAAAATAAAAATATAAAATATAAGAAATCAAAAAATAAGATAAAAAATAAATATAATTTATAAATAAAAAATATAAAAAGTAAAAAAGAAAATGAAAAAATAAATTAATAAAAAGAAAATATATAAAAAATAAAAAGTATAAAAATAAAATGATAAAAATTAACTGAAAAAAATATTTTATTAAGAAGAAAATATACAAAAATATCTAAATTTAATTTTAAATTAATAATTTCTTGATAAAAAATGTCAAAAATAATAATGTATCTGTTATGAAAGAAATTGACAAAAAATCGTCATTTTAAGATGAAAAAAATAAAGAGTAAGATTAAATTATATAATTTAAGAATAACAAACGTATAATCAAAAAGACAAATTAAAAGAAAAGCTAAGATAAAAAAAGCTAAACTTGAAAAAAACTAGGGATAAAAATAAAAAATGACATATAATTTAAAAAATATAAGCTATAAAATTGAAAAGAAAAATCTATAAAAAACACAACCTAATAGACAAAAAATATTAAAAATTTTTTCAAAAAAAGAGAAACTTGTCAAAAAAACAAACAAAACAAGCCTGAAGAGCTAAAAATTCAAAAAGAAATATTTGGTAATAGAGCAAGCGAAAAAAATTGATGATAAAAAACAAAAATAAAATTATCTATATTATTTTAATAATTAAATAAGAAATAAATTATTAACACAAAAAGTTTATAAAAGATAAAAATAATTTTGAAAAAAACAATACAAAATAAAAAAATTTTTATCAATAAATTATAAAATTTTTATATAAAAAATTAATAAATGTATTATAAAATTTTAACAAAAATAAAAATTAAAAATTGGAGGATAAAATTTGAAAATAAAAAATTTAAAAATTAATGGTTATGGAAAATTAAAAAATAAAAATATAAATTTTGAAAAAATAAATATTATTTATGGAAAAAATGAATCAGGTAAATCTACAATATTAAATTTTATTATAAATATTTTATATAATATTTCAAAAAATAAAAATGGAAAATCGTTATCTGACTATGATAAATATTTACCTTGGAATGAAAACGAATTTTCTGGAAAAATTTCTTATATATTAGATAATAATAAAAAATATCAAGTTTTTAGAAATTTTAATAAAAAAGATACAGAAGTATATGATGAAAATGGGATAAATATTTCAAATGAATATAATATAGATAAAAAATTAGGAAATTTATATTTTTCAGACCAAGTTAAAGTTGATAAGGATACATTATTATCAACGGTGGTTGCAGCACAGAATGAAACAAGAATAGATGCTAATATGCAAAATATTTTAATTCAAAAAGTGGCTAACTTAGCTGAAAGTGGAGATGAAGAAGTATCATATAAAAAAGCAGTTAATATATTAGGAAAAATATTACTTAATGAGGTTGGTACAAATAAAAGTCAAGACAGACCAATTAATATTACTAAAGAAAATATATTTAATTATGAAAAAGAATTAGAAGATATTAAAAACATAAGAAATATAAAAAGTGAAATAGAAGAAAAAAATAAAAAATTAAATAAAATGTTAATTAGTCATGAAAAAAATAAAGAAATAATAGAAAAAATAATCAATATTTTAAATAATAAAAAATTAAAAAGTGAAAAAATAAAAATAAAAGAAAATATTTATAATGAAACTAAAAATAAAATAGAAAAAATAAGAAATAATAAAAAAGATCATAAAAATAATAAAAAAAATTATATTATTTTAATAATATTGATAATTATAAATATTTTAAATTTCATTTTTATAAAAAATAAAATAATTAATTTAATGTTATTTGCATTAATTCCGATTTTTATTTTAATATTATTTATAAAAATGATTAATAATAAAAAATATTTTTTAAAAAATGTTGATTTGCCAGTAAAAACTTTAGAAGGTAATAATAATGAATTAAAAATAGAAATAAATAAATTAAAAGAAGAATTAAATAATGAATTTTTTGATGAAAAAGAAGAATTAATTAGAATATATGGAAAAGAAATTATTAATTTACTTGAAGATGAAGATATTGAAAAAAGACTACATGAGACTAATAAAGAGATTGAAAGAATAGAGCTTGAATTACATAAACAAAAATTGGACATGAGTAATATAGAACCTAAACTTGAAAAATTAGCAGAATTGGAGGAAAAGCTAGAATTAGAAGAGTCAAATTTAGAAAAATTAGAAAATAGAGCTAACATAATTAATTTAACTAAAGATATAATAGAAGAATCTTATATTGAAATGAAAAATAATGTTACTCCAAAATTTAATATAAACTTATCTAAAAATATAGAAAAATTATCAAAAGGAAAGTATAAAAATATTATTATAAATGATGATATTTTAGTTGAGCTAGAAAATGGACAACATATTTCTATAGAAAGGTTAAGTACTGGAACGATAGAGCAAATATATTTAGCATTAAGACTTTCTGTAATTGATGAAATTTCTACGGAGAAATTACCTATATTTTTAGATGAAACTTTTGCTTTTTATGATGATGAAAGATTAGAAGAGGCATTAAAGTTCTTATTAGATATAGAAAATCAAGTTATTATATTTACTTGTACGAATAGAGAAAAAAATATATTAGAAAAATTAAACGCTAACTTTAATTATATTGATATAACTTGAAAGATTAAGGAAAATATTGTATAATAACAAGGTAGCTAAAATAAAGGATATTTTATTAAGTATAAAAAGTAAGTATAAGGAAAGGAATTATCTTTATGTTTGATAATTTAGAAGAGATAGAAAAGAAATTTGATGATTTGACTGAAAAGATAAGTGATCCGGAAGTAATTTCAAATCAAAATGAATGGCGAAAAATGATGAAAGAACATGCAAATTTAGAGCCAATAGTTCAAAAATATAGAGAATATAAAAAAGTAAAAAGTGATTTTGAAGAAGCAAAAGAAATGATGAACGATAAGGATATGAAAGATTTAGCTGAAGAAGAAATGCTTAGTGCAAAAGAAAAACTTCCTATTCTTGAAGAAGAATTAAAAAAATTATTAATTCAAAAAGATCCAGACGATGATAAAAATGTTATATGTGAAATAAGAGCAGGAGCTGGAGGAGAAGAAGCAGCATTATTTGCAAGTACACTTTTTAGAATGTATTCAATGTATTGTGATTTAAAAAATTGGAAACTAGAAGTATTAAATGAAAACACTACAGAACTAGGTGGTATAAAAGAAATTTCATTTATTGTTAAAGGAGAAGGTGCATATAGTAGATTGAAGTTTGAAAGTGGAGTACACAGAGTTCAAAGAGTACCAGAAACAGAAGCTAGTGGAAGAATTCATACATCAACAGCATCTGTTGCAGTATTACCAGAAGTAGAAGATGTCGATATAGAAATAAATCCAGCAGATATAAGAATGGAAGTTTTTAGAGCATCAGGTGCTGGAGGACAACATATTAACAAAACTTCATCAGCTGTAAGATTAATACATGTTCCAACAGGAATGGTTGCAGAATGTCAAACAGAAAGATCTCAAGTACAAAATAGAGAATATGCAATGAAACTATTAATGTCAAGACTATATGAGATTGAAAAAAGAAAAAGGGACAGTGAAATTGAAAGTGAAAGAAGAAATCAAATAGGTAATGCTGATAGAAGTGAAAAGATAAGAACATATAATTATCCTCAAGGAAGAATAACAGATCATAGAATAGGATTAAGTGTTTATCAAATTGAAAGCTTTTTAAATGGTAATATAGATTTTATGATTGATAACCTAATTGCAGCAGATACTGCAAATAAATTACAAGAAAGTGATGGAAACGCATAATAGCAAATATAACGGGCACATGACTTTCAAAAAATAGAACAACTAGAATTTAGTTGTTCTATTTTTTTATTTTTTTAATAGATTTTAGTATTAATGGTTTATAGGTAAATCCTAAAAAATCTAAATTTTAATATAAGGACATACATAAATGTTAAAAATATCTTTATTAGGTTTATTTTTTGGAACAATAGGAACAACATTAGGCGGAATTATAGGAATTTTTACAAAAAGGAATTCAAATAAATTTTTAAGTTTTGTATTATCATTTGCTTCTGGATTAATGCTTGCAGTGGTTTGTTTTGACTTGATTCCAGAAGCATTAGAAATGACATCAGTATTTACAGTTCTTTTTGGAATAGTACTTGGAATTAGTACAATGATAGGATGTGATGTTTTAGTAGATAAAAAATTTAGTAGTAATAATTCTAAACTTGGTAATATGAGTTTAGTAAAAACAGGAATAATTGTAAGTATAGGTTTGGCTCTTCATAATATTCCGGAAGGATTGGCTATTGGTTCTGGTTTTGAAGCATCTACAACTTTGGGATTTTCTTTAGCTATTGCAATAGCTCTACATGATGTGCCCGAAGGACTTAGCATGGCTATACCTATGAAAAGTGGAGGAATGAATCCATTAAAAATTATGTTTTATGTTATATTATCAGGAATTGCAACTGGAATAGGAGCATTAATAGGAGCAATAGTAGGAAATATATCTATTAGTGTAATTGCAATATGCCTTTCATTTGCAGCGGGAGCAATGCTTTATATAGTATCAGGAGAGCTTATTCCAGAGTCAAATAAATTATATAGTGGAAGAATGTCTGCAATAGGAAATATGTTAGGTTTCATAATAGGATTATTTGCAATGATAATTACAGGGTAAAAAGGTTGAGTGAAAAAGTAAATGATGGAAAGATTATTTAATTAAATTAAAAAATTTGCTTGCTTATTTTAAATTTATATAGTAAAATCATTACGAACAAAAGTTTTAAGAAAAAGGTTTACATATATAATGAATTAAAGTAAGAAAGCGAGAAAAAATATGCAAAATTTATTAGAAGAACTTAATCCAAAACAAAGAGAGGCAGTAGAAACTACAGAAGGACCATGCCTTGTTATAGCCGGTGCAGGAAGTGGAAAAACAAAGGTATTAACATACAAAATTGCATATTTAATGCAAGAAAAAAATATAAAACCATGGAATATACTTGCAATTACATTTACAAATAAAGCAGCTGACGAAATGAGAGATAGAGCAGAAGCTTTAATTGGAGAAAATATAAACGATTTATGGCTTGGAACATTTCACTCAATATGTGTTAGAATTCTTAGAAAATTCATTGATAGACTTGGATTTGATACATCTTTTGCAATCTTTGACACATCAGACCAAAAGACTTTAATAAAGAATTGTTTAAAAGAATTAAACGTTGATACAAAATTATTTACAGAAAAGTCAGTTTTAAATGAAATAAGTAATGCTAAAAATGAAATGATGGAACCAAAAGCGTACTTGGAGGAATATAGCAATGACTACAGGAAGGGCATTATAGCAAAGGTTTATTCATTGTATCAACAAAGATTAAAGCAGAATAATGCGATTGATTTTGATGATATTATCAATTTTACAATAAAAATTTTAATGGAAAATCCAGATGTATTAGATTATTATTCTAGTAAATTTAGATATGTTTTAGTTGATGAATATCAGGATACAAATAAGGCACAGTTTACATTAGTAACATTACTTGCATCAAAGTATGGAAATGTTACGGTTGTTGGTGATAATGACCAGGGAATTTACAGTTTCCGTCGGAGCAGATATTTCAAATATTTTAAACTTTGAAAAAGACTATCCTGGTACAAAAATAATAAAATTAGAGCAAAATTATCGTTGCACAGGAAACATATTAAAAACAGCAAATGCAGTAATTAAGCACAATGAAAATAAATATGATAAAAAACTTTGGACAGAAAATGAAGAAGGAACATTACCATATGTTTTTTGTGGAGAAGATGAATATTCTGAATCTAACTTTATAATAGAACAAATTAATAGATTGAGAAGAGAAGAATATTATAAATATTCTGATTTTGCAATACTTTATAGAATGAACTCACAATCAAGAGCATTAGAAGATAAGCTTAGAATTGAAAATATTCCATACAAAATAATAGGTGGATTAAAATTCTATGAAAGAAAAGAAATAAAGGATACTATTGCATATTTAAGGTTACTAGCTAATCAATCTGATAACTTATCATTAGAAAGAATTATAAATGAACCAAAAAGAGGAGTAGGAAAAACAAGTATTGATAATGTTAGAGAAATTGCAGAAAACAATGGAATATCAATGTATGAAGTTATAAAAAGAGCAGACGAATTTGTACCTAGAATTTATAATAATACAAGAGATTTTATTAATGCCATTGAAGAATTAAAAGATAAAGAATGTTCGATAGCAGATTTAATTACAGAAGTATTAAGTAAAACAGGATATACAAAAAGCCTAGAAAATGAAAATACTGTTGAAGCAGAAAGTAGACTTGAAAATATAGAAGAATTTTTAACAGTTGCTAATGAGTTTGAAAAAGAGGCAGTAGATAAATCTTTAACCGAATTTTTAAATGGAATATCATTAGCGAGTGATACTGATAATCTATCGGACACAGAAGATGTAGTCACTTTGATGACCTTACATAGTGCTAAAGGATTAGAGTATCCAGTTATATTTTTAGTAGGATTAGAAGAAGGAATTTTCCCAGGGCATCAATCAATGGATAATCCAGCAGACATTGAGGAAGAGAGAAGACTTTTTTATGTAGGAATTACTAGAGCAAAACAAAATTTGTTTTTAACTTTTGCTAGAAGAAGGACAATATTTGGTTCTACTAGTTATAATCCACCATCAAGATTCTTAAAAGAAATTCCAAAAGATATACTTGATGGATATGAAGAAGCGATGGAGAAACAGGAAGAGCCAGATGAGTTTGAAGATACAAATTATTCATGGAGCTATGGAAGAGGATATGATGTAGCACAAAGTACTGGAATAAATACAGGAAGCTTTAAAAGTAGTGAAGTTAAGTTTGGAAGATCAGCAGAGGGATTTTTAGCATCACTTCAGGCAAAAAAATCTACACAAGTAGATTTAAGTAAGTATAAAGTTGGACAAAAAGTATTTCATAAAAAATTTGGAGAAGGAGTTATTTCAAAGTTAGAAGAAGAAGGAGAAGATATTAAAGTTGATATAGATTTCGAAAAAGTGGGACATAAGAGATTGATGGCAAAATTTGCGGGACTTGAAATATTGCAATAAATAAAATTTTATAATAGAAAAGAAACCCTAGAAAAATCTAGGGTTTTTAGAATTTTAGAAATGTTATATTAATTTACATCATTTAGAATTTCTTCGACTTTTTTAAGAACAATATCATGCATTTCAGAAATTGAAATGTTTGAAGTGTCTAAAACAAAGCATGGTACGTCGATGGTTTTATAAAACTTTTTGAGTTCTTCTCTATAAGAATCCAAAAAAGGATTATTAGAGAAAACAAGAACCTCATTTTCATTGTACTCCGTAGAGGAACATCTTCTTCTAATAGAAACTTCGTTTGAAACATCTATTATAAAAAGAAAGTCCGGTTTAAAAGTAAACTGAGAATCCAAACTACATAAAAAAGATTTTAATACATCTGAAGCTTCTTTGGTGCATACGCCTTGAGTTACAAGGAAATTTGCCCAAAACATAGCATCGAAAAAGCCGCGATCAAAAAGTATAACGTCTGCCGTAGAAAACTTAGACTCGATCAAAGACTTTACTTGACCTTGTGCAATCCATAAATTTCTTTCCCATGTTTTCTTGGGAATACAAGTTGGAACCACTTCTGCATCTTCTTGTTTGAGTTCGACCTGTAAGTTCATTTCTGCGAGTTGCTTAGATAAAAAGTTGATTGAATCAGTTTTTCCCGAATTTGGTGTACCTATAAATTCTATTGTTGTAGGTTTCCGCATAGTAATGTTGTAACCTCCTTTACAAGTGATAGGATATTTTTATCATTTAGAAGTGCAAAAGTCAATAAAATAAAGAAAAAAATTGAAAATTAAAAAAAATTAATATATAATAAAATCAAAAAATTATGAAAGGAGTAATGATTATTTAAGTTATTAAATATATCATAATCGAATAATATGAAACTAGATAAAATTGAATATGCTATTTATTATGCTACGAAAGCACATAAAGGACAGAAAAGAAAAGTTGAAGATGTAGATATGATATTTCACCCATTTACGGTAGGAATGATATTACAAAGAAATAATTGTGATGAAGATACTGTGGCCGCAGGAATATTACATGATGTTGTTGAGGATACTCCTCATACATTTGATGATATTGAAAGGGAATTTGGTAAAACCGTAAGAGATTACGTTTATGATGCATCAGAGCCAGACAAGTCACTTGAATGGATAGAAAGAAAGAAACACACAATACAACAAATAAAGAATGCTCCACTTCCATCAAAGTTGATTGTAGCTTGTGATAAAATTAGTAATTTACAAGATGTTTTATGTAATATAGAAAAATATGGAGAAGATAAAATAATTAGTAGAAACTATGACCAACAAAAGTGGTATTATACTAGTGTATATGAAAGCTGTATAAATGGAGTAGATAAAACTCACCCTATTTTTGAGAGATATAAAAAAATATTAGAAGAAGTATTTATATAATCTAAAAAAAGCCTATGAAATTAGGCTTTTTTTAGATTTATAGCATTATCTTTTATAATTAAAGAACCTTTTTCTTTTAACACAGAAACAAACAATTCTTTATTAGAGAAAAATCTAGAAAACTCAGTAATATAGCTATAAAATGAATTAAATTTATCTTCATGATTAGGTTTAAATAGTAGTAAATAATACTTGTTATTATATAAATATAATTCAGTTTTTTTAGCTAAAGAGATTGTATCTGGTATATTAATTTTTTTTATAAAAGAACAGAAATTATAGTAATCATCAAATTTTTCAAATTGATATATTAAATAATTGTCTTGTTCAGATCTTATGATTTTTTTAGGTTTAACAGCTTTTTTAGCTTTTTTTACTTTTAGAAGTTTTGTAATAGTAAATACAAAAGTTCCATTATATAAAGCAACTGCATCTATTTTGATTTTATAATCTTTAGCATTAAAGCCAACTTCATCATAGGCTTTATCAAGAATATCTAAAATAGCATGTCTAGCCTCAGTAGAATTTGCAATAAAATCATCAAGATTATTGGTGTTAGGTAATTCATCATTTGACAAGATAATTTTTAATTTATTTTCACTAAGTTTTTGAAATTTCATAAAAAATTATATTCCTTTCTCGTTTAATTTTAAAGCCTATTTTTTTATGAAAATAGTTTTAATTTCTGGGTAAAATTCATTATGTATTAACCAAAAATTGTAAAGCATAAACAATATAACATAAAAGCTAAAAAAAAGAAATACTTTTTATAAAAATAACTTGAAAAATCTTACATTTATATATATAATGTTTCATATAAAAAATATATGTGTCCGTAAGATAAATGGAGGTAAAAATGGCTACAAGAGAAAAAAGTTTATTAGTATTAATAATTTTTATATTATGTGGACTAGTAATCGGAGGATTAATTGGAGAATTAGCATCAAATGTATCATGGCTTAATTGGCTTAGCTATGGACAACAATTTGGATTATCAACGCCAATAACACTAAATTTAGGTGTTGTAGAGTTAACATTTGGAATATTATTTAAAATAAATATTTCAAGTATAGTCGGAATTATTATAGCTATATTTATTTATAGAAAATTTTAATAAAAATTAGAAAAAAGCAAGCATATATTTGAAATTTTGGGGGCAGAAAGGAATTTTAATGCCACTAAAAATGAAAGAATTGCCAGTACAAGAAAGACCTTATGAAAAACTTGAAAAATGTGGTGAAAAAGTGTTATCAAATGCAGAATTGTTGGCAATAATTATAAAAACAGGAACCAAAGAAGAAAATTCTATTGAAATTGCAAATAGAATTCTTTTGATGTCTGAATCTTTGAAGGGGTTATTTGAATTATCAATTGAAGATTTAATGAACATAAAAGGAATTGGAAAAATAAAAGCAATTCAACTAAAAGCAGTATGTGAACTTGCACGAAGAATGTCAAAACAGCAAAGTTGCGATATGCAAATTAAATATCCAAAAGATGTTGCAAATTTATTTATGGACGAATATAAATTTGAAAAAAAAGAAACATTAAAATTAGTTATTCTAAATAATAAAAATTTTATTATAAAAGTCGTAGATATTGCAAAGGGAGCGATTAATCAAATTATTGTTGATTTAAAAGATATTTTAAAAGAAGTGATTAGATTGCAAGCAAATAAAATGATAATAGTACATAATCATCCAAGTGGAGATGCTACACCAAGCAAGCAGGACATTGAATTTACAAAAAAATTGATTAAAGCGTCAGAAATTATGGATATAAAATTATTAGATCATATAATAATTGGTTATGATGAATATGAAAGTATTTTTTCAAGAGGAGACATAAAAAATGAGAATGTTAGACTTTAGCTCTAAAGATATCGGTATAGATTTAGGAACAGCTAATATTTTGATTACTTTAAAAGGTAAAGGTATTATTTTAAGAGAGCCTGCGGTTGTCGCAATAGATCAGGGCTCAGGAGATATTGTTGCAACAGGAAAAGAAGCTAAGGAAATGCTTGGAAGAACACCTGAAAATATTAGAGCTGTTAGACCTATGAAAGATGGAGTTATAGCAGACTATACGGGCACAGGATTAATGCTTAAAAATATGCTAAGAAAAGTTTGCCAAAAATATAATGTAGGAAAACCAAGAGTTGTTGTTGGAGTTCCATCAGGAATCACTGAAGTTGAAGAAAGAGCAGTACAAGAAGCTTTTTTGCAAGCAGGAGCTAAGGAAGTATATTTAATAGAAGAACCGATGGCAGCAGCAATAGGAGCAGGTCTTAATGTACTCGAGCCAAATGGAAAAATGATTGTAGATATTGGTGGAGGAACGACGGAAGTTGCAGTTATATCTCTTGGAGGAATTGTTGTGTCAACATCAATAAAAACAGCAGGTAATGCAATAGATGAAGCAATAATAACCTATTTAAAAAGAAAAGAAAATATAGTAATTGGCCAAGCAGCAGCAGAAAATCTTAAGGTAGAACTAGGCTGTGCAATGCCACTTGTTACAGAGATAACTAAAGAAATAAGAGGAAGAGATGTAGATGTCGGACTTCCAAAAAATATAGAAATATCATCAAAACATATTGAAACAGCTATGGAAAAACCAATATCAGAAATAATAGATGCAATAATTAATACATTGAGTATGACTCCACCAGAGCTTGCATCAGATATTTTACAAAATGGAATTTATTTGTCTGGAGGAGGAGCTTTAATAAGAAATTTAGATAATTTAATTACTCAAAAAACTGGAGTAAAAACTTTTGTTGCCGATTCTCCTTTAGAATGTGTGGCTATAGGAGCAGGAAAAACATTAGAAAATTTTGAAAAAATGAAGAAAATAATTTTGAGAGGGAGGAATTAATGAAAAGTAGCAAAACTAGCTTTATTGGAATAATTATTACAGTAATAGTTTTAGTCATTATGGTTGTAATGTCAAATTTGGGAACATCACAAATGTATATGGCTCAAACAGCAGTTAGTAAGCTATTTATGCCACTTCAAAACGGTTTCATTTTTATAAAAAATAAATTGACTGGTAATGACCAGGAAATAAGTGATATAGAAAATTTAAAAAATGAAAATTCAGGGTTAAGAGAAGAAAATACAAAACTTAAGGAACAAGTTAGAGAGTTAGAAATATTAAAATCAGAAAATAATACACTTAAGGAATATGTGAATTTAAAAAATAAATATGCAGATTATGAAACAGTTCCAGCAAATGTTATTGAAAGAAGTTATAGTAATTATGACAAAATAATAATAATAAATGCTGGAAAAAGTGATGGAATTGAAGAAAATATGCCTGTTATATCAGAATCAGGTTTAGTTGGAAGGATTTTATCAGTTACAGATAAGACTTCAAAAGTACAAACTATAATAGATACTGCAAGTACAGTAAGTGCAACTATTTCAACATCAGAAGAAAGTATCTTATTAAAAGGAACATTAGCAGATGATAAGAATTTAAAAGCTACATCAATTCCTGTTGAAGCAAGCATTCTGCAAGGAGATGATGTTGTTACATCAGGACTTGGAGGGATATTTCCTAAGGGAATTTTAATAGGAACAATATCACAAGTTGTAAATACTAAAAATGAATTAGACAGATATGCAACAGTCAATCCTGCAACAGATTTTTCAAAATTAGAAACTGTGTTAGTTATTACTAATCAATAATTTAATTCAAATTAAAAATAGTGATTACTGTTAATCTATAAATTAATAAAAATAGCTATTATTACTAATAAATTAAAGTATATTGTTGCTAATGAAAATTATAAATAAAAAGTAAAGGAGAAAAAATTGAAAAAGACAAAGGGCATATTAATTATAGTATTGATATTCATATTATTATATTTTTTTCAAATAAATTTTTTCTCATGGTTTACAATTAGAGGAGTAAAACCTAATTTATTTGTTATATTATCATTATTTATTGGATTGTTTGCAGGTAAAAAAATTGGAGGAATATTTGGGCTGATATTTGGAACTATTTTAGATATATTAGTAGGAAAAAGTATAGGATTTACAGGAATTCTTCTTGGAGCAATTGGGCTTTTAGGAGAAATTTTTGATAAAAATTTCTCTAAAGATAGTAGATTAACAATAATTTTAATGACAGCAGGAGCAACTATTGTTTTTGAAATATGTATGTATATTATAAATATTATAAAATTCAAATTGGAAGTAGAAATATTTGCATTTTTTATAATATTACTAGTTGAAGTCGTTTATAATGTGATGATAGTAATTATTTTGTATCCATTAATGAAAAAAATAGGATATTATTTAGAAAATATATTTAAAAATAAAAAATTATTAACAAGATATTTTTAAAATAAAAAAATATTTACAAGATATAAGAAAATCAATAATTGTAAAATATTAATAGATTATATGGATTTAATGAAAATTTTGTGGGGGAATAATGAGAGAAAAGAAAGATACTAAATTAAGATTTAATATTCTTATTGCAATAGTTTATATTATGGGTATTATTTTGCTTGTTACATTATTCAATTTGCAAATTGTTCATGGTGAAGAATATAGAGAAACATCAAACACAAGATTGACAAGAGAAAAAACAATTACCGCAACTAGAGGAAATATTTTAGATTCAACAGGTAACAAATTAGTATCCACAAGTATGTTATACAATGTGGAAATCTATAAGACAAAAATTGATAATGATACATTAAATAATACACTTTTATTATTAGCAAAAACTCTCGAAGAAAATGGTGATAGCTATATTGATGATTTTCCAATAAAAATAAATCCTTTTGAATTTAAAAATATAGATGCAGATGCTTGGAAAAGTGCAAATAAAATAGATAGTAATGCTGATGCAGAGGCTTCATTTAATTTCTTTAGAGAAAGATATAAAGTAAAAGCCGATAATGATGAAGATGCTAGAAGAATAATTACTTTGAGATATTTAATAGAAAGAGATGGCTATAGTAATACTAAGTCAGTAATATTAGCAAAAAATATTAGTAATATAAGTTATGCTAAATTTAATGAGATGAGTTCTGAATTTCCTGGAATTAGTACTTATACAGAACCAACAGTTTTATATCCATTAGGAGAATTGGCATCACATATATTAGGATATGTAGGTCCAATTTCACAACCAGAATTAGAAGCAAATCCAGATTATAATCAAAATGATATTATTGGAAAAACAGGAATAGAGAAAGTATTTGAAAAATATTTAAAAGGAAAAGATGGAATAAAACAGATAGATATGTCTGTTGAAGGTTTAGTTACAGATGAATATATTTCAGAAGAAGCAGTAACCGGAAGTGATATAGTTTTAACAATACAAGCAGATTTACAAAGAGTAACAGAAGAAGCCTTAGCAAAAGACATACAAGACATGCAAAATGGAGTACTTAGTGATGCAAGAAATGCTAATGAAGGTGCAGCCGTAGTTGTAAATGTAAAAACAGGAGAAATATTAGCAATGGCAAGTTATCCTAATTATGATCCTTCATTATTTACAGATGGAATAAGCCAAGCAAATTGGGATAATTACTTAAATGATGGAAGGCACCCTTTAGTTAATAAAGCAATTTCTGATAAATCTGCACCTGGTTCAACCTTTAAATTAGTAACAGCAATAGCAGGATTAGAAAGTGGAGCGATTGACTTAAATACAAAAATAAATGACACTTATAGATATACGTATTTTAAAGATTATCAACCTACATGTTGGCAAAGAGGTGGACATGGATGGCAAAATGTTGTGCAAGCTATAGAACACTCTTGTAACTATTTCTTTTATGAAACAGGAAGAAGAGCAGGAATTGAAAAACTATCAGAAGTTGCGAAAGCTTTTGGATTAGGACAAAAAACAGGAGTTGAATTACCAGATGAAATAGCAGGAACACTTTCATCACCAGAAGTAGATAATGAATGGACTGGTGGAAAAACTATACAAACCGCTATTGGACAATTATATAATGATTTTACACCTTTACAAATGGCAAAATATACAGCAATGCTTGCAAATGGTGGAAAAAATATAGATGTAACAATAATAAAATCTATTAATAAAACAGATGGCACACAAGTTTCAAGAAATGAAATAGATACTTATGTAAGTGAGTTACTTCAGAAAAACGAAAATAGTGGAAGTGATTTGGAATTAAGTCCAGAGATTATGGCAGCAATTAGAGAAGGTATGAAAGGGGTTACTAGTGATGATGCCGGAACAGCATATTCATATTTTAGAGACTTTAATATTCAAGTTGGTGGTAAAACAGGATCTGCATCTACAAATAATGGAACTAATGCGTGGTTCGTAGGATTTGCACCATTTGATGATCCTGAAATAGCAGTTGCCGTATATGTAAAAGATGGTGCACATGGAGGATCAACAGCACCAGTAGCAAGAGCAATCTTTGCTCAATATTTAGGAATGAATGCATCTCAAATAACTGAGGACACAACAGTTTCGTCCTATATGCAAACTATAAGATAAATATAAATTGTTATTATTAGTGTAACAGGAATAAATAGTTAGTTATTCTCAATTCGATAAAAAATTTGACAAATATAAAAAATAACTGTATAATTAAACATAGAAAATGAGAGCCACAGAAATGTGTGCTACCATAAAAATTAGGTAAAACACCACAAAGCTTGGCAGAGCATATGTGGTGCTTTTATTATTTGCTCAAAATTACTACTATTGCAATAATCAAGGCAAATGCTATAATAGTCATTCCTACTAAACCGTAGAAAAGTAAGTATATTATTAATAACATAGCTTGTTCTACCATATAGCACCACCTCCATTCTCACAGTAAAAACTGTGTATGTAAAGTGGTAGCACTCACACTGCTTATTCTCATTTCCTATGTTTACCAATATACAACATTATTAGATAAAATACAAGCAAACAGAACAAATTTTTGAAACAAATTTATATTTTACTTTTTATGGTTTGACATATTATATTTACTATGAAACATTTATAACATAATTAAACAAAATCGCTTAATGTCATATAAAACATAAAGCGATTTTTTAGTTATTTAATAAAAGTAAAAATAAAATAATGTATAAAAATTTTTCATGCACATTTTCAATATATAAGAAAAAAAGTAGTGCAATAATAAGTAAGTCATCAGAGTATAATTTAAAACCAAAAATATCTATTTTTCCATCATTATCTAATATTTTTGATCACCACCAAAAGAGTTAAATAACTGAGTCATTTTACCCATTTTTATTAGTTTCATATATTCATCAAGTTTCTCTTTCTTTGTGTCCCTAAGATAAGGCTTTAAAGACATAAGAAGTTTACTCATGTCATCATCATTACTACTTTTCATCTGAGACATTATTTTTTGAATTTTCATCATAGTTTCGATATCTATATCAGGCATTTTAGTTTCTGAATTATCTGAATTAAAATTAGTAGAATCGTTGAAATTGTTTGAAGTATTAGAAGAGTTTGAATTAATCGGTTTATTATAATTGTTTCTATTACTTGTTGCATTATAGTTAGAATAACCTTTACTATTGGCTGTATTATAGTTAGAATAGCCTTTATTATTAGTCATATTATAATTAGAATTGTTATTTTTTATATTTGTATTTTTTTGAGAACTAAAATTGTTAGAGTTAGAATTTTGAAAATTATTAATAAGTGTTTTTATATCGTCAGGAATTTGATTATTTTGAATCATAGATTGAGCTTTTTTTATCATTTCATTCATATCATTATCATTCATAATATGTATATTCCTTTCTTTATGAATATTAAAAAAGAGTAATACAAATTTATATATAATTATTATATGAAAAAAAACTAAAATTGTTACTAATTTTTAATAAAATATTACTTTGATATTTCTTACGCAAGCACGTTTTTGAATTGAAAATAAAGCAAAAAATCTCAAAAATTGCTAACAAAATGTAATATAAATTTAATATTATAATCTTGAAATGTCTTTCCGTAAAGGCTTATAGATAATTTTAAAAAAGTATGTATTGAAATAATTTTATTTGTATTTTAGTATTACTGTAATTAAATAGCTTTTATTATAAATAAATATATAAGCAATTCGTCAGTGGGAGGAAAATATGAAAAGAAGCCAAAAGATTTTTAATAAACTTACATCATCAATTATTTCAATAGTTTTAATTGGTTCAAATTTTGCACCGGTATTATCTTATGCTGCTAACCAAATAAATCAAAATGAATCAAGTGATGAAATAATGTTTGACGTTTCAGTCAATGATGAACATTCTTATACAGCTACTTTAGAAGAAAAATTAATGCTTAAATTTGATCTAGCAGTACAAGATGGTGGGTATATTAAAGATGGAACAATTTCTATAAGTGATGAAAATTACAAAATTGGTGAAATCGAAAGCAATGTATATGAAGAAGATAATAATAATATAAATCAGACTAATTCGGAAACAATAGAAATTGGACAAGTAAATAGTGATAATCCTCTTAATTTTGAATTGCCAATTGAATTTGAAAAACAAGATTTAATGAACTTAGAATATTTTAATAAAAATAGTAAAGTAGAATTAGTGGCTAATTACATTAATAATGATGGAGAAGAAGAAAAAATCTCTAAAGAAGTTAACCTAAATATAAAATGGGATGAAGAAGCAGAAGGATATATTAAACAAGAATTAAAAAGATATTTAAAATATGACAACAAAACATTAGTTAGTTTCTTAGTAACAGATGGAATGCAAGATAATAAATTGCCACAGTTAAGTAAGATTACTCAAGTACTAGTTCCAAAAATAGGAGAATATGAACCAAGCAAAATAATTGTTACAGGTGAATATTCAGATTATATTTATGAAAATCAAGTACTTGCAATAAAGAGTGCTGAAGAATTTACATGGAATTCTGGTAATGAATATTTAGTTACATATATATATGATAATCAAATGGATGAAACAACATTATCAACAATTGCATTAAGTCAAATAAAAACTGTAAATGATAAAACAATAGAAACAAAAACAGATGTAATGTCATATGAAGTAAAAGATGAGATAGGAAATTTATTAGAAACTAATATTATAGGAACAGACGAATTAAGTAAAGGATATTTATATACAAACTTAAATAGAGAAAATAAATTGGATACATCATTTGAGCAAACCTATCAAATTAATATAGGATTAGTTGATTTTCTAGATGAAATTAAAGTATCTGAAAATGAAAATAATACAGTAACTAGAAAAATAACAATTGATAAAGAAGAATTAATAAAAATTTTAGGTGAAGATGGAAGTATAAAAGTTTTAGACAAAGATGGTATTGAACTTGGAATTTTAAATAAAGATAATTTAGAATTAAATGTTGATAAAAATAGTTTACAGTATATTACTAGTAAGCCTGTTAAAGAAGGAAATATAAATGTTAATTTAACTAAAGTAATAGATCCAAATATGGAATATACAAAAGAATCACTTGCAGAATTAAATGAAATAGAAAACAGCATAGATATAATAGGTAATTATCAAGGAAATGAAATTTCAAATAATCATTTAGAAAAGAAATTTAACTTAGTTGAACCATCTTCAAATGCAACAATAAGTATTAATCAAAGTGATTTATCTACAGTTATAAAAAATGAAGATATAGTTATAACTGCTACACTAGAAAGAAATGATATTTCAGATGCATTATATACAGATCCAGAATTATTAATCACTTTACCAGATCAAATAACTAGTATAGATTTAAAAGATGCAAAACTTTTATATGAAGATGAATTAAAACCAGCAGATTTTAAAGCAGAAGGAAATAAAATATATTTAAGATTAGAAGGAACTCAAACGGAATATAGTTCAATTCCTACAGCAAATGGTTCAGTTATAAAGATAGTTGCAGATTTAGGGTTGGATAATCTAGCAGTAAATGCTAATGAGAAAATTACGTTAGAATATACGAATCAAGCAAGAAATGAAATAAAAGCAGTAGAAACACCTATTCAAATAGTTGCTCCTACAGGTTTTGTTACTGCAAATTCTGCTATGCAAGCAAAAACTTCAACAGCAATAAATAGCGATGAAGTATTTCAAATTGCCGCAAATGATGTTGAAAAGCAGATTACTTTAAAAGGAACAGTTGTTAGTAACTTAGAAAATAATGGAACAGGAGTATTAATACTTGGAAGAATACCAGCTCAAGAAACAAAGTCAGTCGATGGATTAAATAATGATTTAGGATCAACATATATAACAAATATAAAATCACCAATTTCAATAGAAGGAATTGATGCAGATATTTATTATTCAGAAAATGGCATGGCAAGTTATGATTTATCAAATGTAGACAATGGCTGGACACAAGAATGTATCTCAAGTGCAAAATCTTATCTAATAGTAGTAAAGTCAGAAGTTGCTCCTGCACAAAGGATAGATTTTACTTATGATATAAATGTGCCAAGCAATATTGATTATGAAAATAGTGCTGTTTCAATGTTTGCAGTATATTATGACAATAATGAGAATTATAAAAATATAATTGTATCTAAAAAGATAAGTATTGATACAGAAAATATTCCTATCATAAAAACTACAATTACAGCTAATGATTTTTATTCAGGAGATGTAATTAATTATGGAGATAATATAAGTTTAGGAAGCTATGTAAGATATATAATTAATGTAGCTAATGAAGGAAAGCAAGCAGCTGAAAATGTAAGAGTAAAAATAGCAATTCCAGAAGAATGTGGAGTATTTTATGAAACTTATGATGAGGAGTTAGATTATTATGATTCATATATAGATACCAGTGCAGAAACAATAAGAGAAATAGAAAAAATTGAACCAGGCGAAACAAAGCAAGTAGAAATAATATTGTATATACCTACAACAATAAATGTAGGAAGTACAATAGTAATAAGACCAGAAGTTACAGCAGATAATATGGCAGATATGAGTACAGCAATATATGAAAACACTTTATCAGAAGGAAAAATAAGCCTAAAAATGTCCACTACTTTATTAAAGCAAGATAAAGAAATAGGAGATGAAATATCATATGGATTAGAAATAGGAAACAATAGTAAAGAAATAGTAAAGAATCTAGAAGTAGATATAAATATTCCTAAATATATAGAAATAAAAGATAGTGGAGAAGGGGAATATGATCAAAACGAAAGAATATTAAGATTTAGAATAGATGAAGTAAATATAGTAAAATATTTGAATTTTAAAGCAGAAGTAGTAGGCTCAGATGAACCAAATCAGGAGATATCGATAACGGCAGTAGGTAGGTATAATAATGAGGAAATCAAATCAAACACAGTAACAAAATATGTAAAGGATACAAAAGGTATTAATGTAAATATAAGCAGTAATATAGAAGGTAGAATGATAGATACAGATACAGTAGAATATTACATAGAAGTAGAAAATGCATCAAAAAAAGAAGCAGAAATCAGCATTTATGATAATTTACCTACAGAATTAAAAATAGAGAAATACATGGTGAGAAATGGAAACAAAGTAACGGAAGAAAATGTATCAATATCACCAAATATAATAGAAAAAGTTGAAGCAGGAAAAAGTATAAAAGTAACAATAGTAGCTAAGCCATATAAATTAGACTCAGTAGGAGAAATAAAAGAAATTGAAAATAAGGTAACAGTAAAAGTAAATGAACTTGAAATAGGAACAAATAGTATAAAGCAAGAAATTGAAGGAACATCAAATTTTAATACAGAGATTGCAGAAGAAGGAGAGATAAAAGAAGCAAGAAAAACATATAGTATAAGTGGAAAAGTATGGTATGACAAAAATAAAAATGGAAAACAAGATGATGAAGAAGGAATAGAAGGAACAGAGATAAAACTATATGATGTAAATAAGTCAGAATATATAAAGGACGATGAAGGAAAAGAAAAAGTAATAAAAACAAAAGTTGATGGAGAGTACAATTTTGAAAACATACCAAAAGGACAATATATAGTAATAGCACAATATGATAATGATAAATATGTGATAGTAAATTATCAAGAAAAAGGCTTGAATGAGAATGAGAATAATGATTTTGTGCAAGCAGAAAAAGGAATAGCTATAAAGGAAGAAGACAAGGAAAGGACAGCAACTACAAATAAAATAACATTAGAAGAAAATAATGTGTATAACATAGATTTAGGACTAGAAGATAAAGATAACTTTTATATAACAGCAAATAATAAGATTACAAAGATAACTACATTAAATGGAGAAGAAAGCAAAATATATGAAGGAAAAGATATAGAAAAATCAAGGATAGATTTAGCAAAAAAAGAAAAGACAATAGCAATAATTGAATATACAATAGAAGTTAAAAACGAAGGAAATGTAGATGGTTATGTAAAAGAGATAAGAAATGAAATACCAAACGGAATGAAATTTATATCAGAATTAAATAAAGATTGGTATGAAAATTCAAAAGGAGAAGTAATAAATAGAAGCTTAAGTAATAAGCTCATAAAGCAAGGTGAAAAAGAAGAAATAAAATTAATAGTAACAAAAGAATTAAATGAAAATGATAAAGAATTAATTCATAGTACAGCAGAAATAAGAGAAACATATAATAAATATGGAATAAAAGAAATAAATGCTAAGGCAGGTCAAGTAGTAAAAGCAGATGGAATAGCAGATGTATTAATAGTAAGAAGAGATGTATTAAAAGAAACACTCATAATAATTAGTTTATCAATAGGAATTATTGGGGCACTAAGTTTATTAGGAGTAGGAATATATAAGAGAGTAAAAGAGTATGTATAAAAAATGCAAAGGAAAAAAAGAATGAAAAGAATAGTGACGAATAAAAAAATACCAAAGAAAGGAGTCCAAATATGAGCAGAATTAAAATTAAACGAATTGCGATTATATCTTTTAGTTTAATTATATTGTTGATATTAGGAATTGAGCTAGTATCTAATAATGTAATACAAATAATGGCAATAGAAGAAACAGAACAAGAAGTAAAAGAAATGTCAGCAAAAGCTGCAGATATAGATGGAACATTACAAACTCCGAGTAAGGGTGGATATGGTCCAGATGGTACCATAACTGGTGGAAGCATGAGTGGAGCTGATGCTAGTGCACAATATTTATATGCACCACGGAACATATTGTGGTGGTCATACTTGGACTATTGCAAGAAGAAAAACTTATAGTGGTAGTGGAACTATAATTGTTGATAGTGGAGGCGGAAGGCAACAGCAAACAACATATAAGCTTACAAAAACAACAGAAATGGCACAAAGTGTGGCTTATGCTAAAGTTTTTGGTGCGAGTGATAGAGAAGTTAATGAGTTGTTATGGGCATCTGATCAATGGATAAGTTTTACAAATGGATCTTGTTTGGCACCAGATTCTGCAAGAACATCATTCTCGACTAATTCTGGGGGAATATATGGAAGGTCATATAGATATGCTAACTTTATATATAATACTCTTCAAAATCAAGGACAAGGTACATTAGGATTAACTTGTACTCCATCGGAAGATGATGATGAAACTTTGAAAATAATGGTTGATCAACAAGCAGATACATATACATTAGGACCATATACATTAAATTTTCCAAATCAAAATAATCCAGTACAAAACGGAACTGGAACACTTGGAGAATTAGTATGGGATGAAATAGTACATAATTATTCAGGAAAATTTGTAGCAGGATCAATAGATGCAACAGTAACATTTCAAAATGGTACTCAACATGTGAATGCAGATATAGAAGTAATAGATGCAAATGGAAATGTAATACCAGAAAAGTTTCCAAAATTTGGACAAATATTTTATATAAGATATAAATCATCAAAAGATGCAGAGATAGTAGATAAAATAAAACCAAGAGTACAAGTAGAATATCTTAAAAAGATGACAAGAGATGGAACTAATCCTCCTCTATGCTATTATTATGAAGCAACTCATTTAAAATATAATATGATTCAGGATAATGGAGGATTATTAGAAGAATCAATTAATGCTACATCAGCTCATTCTGCTTTAGGCCCATGGGGAAGATGGATATATTTAGGTAAAAGTGGCACTTCACATACTATATATTGTACAGAAAATGATAAGGACGCAATGATGGGTGGAGATGGATTTACATTTAATTCGTATAATATGAAATTTATGATGGAAACACTTTTAAAAATGTTTCTTGAAAAAGCTTTTCATGATGCAGGAGTTGCGGGTGCGTCAATTACTGCATCTACGAAATTAACAATTGATTGGAACTTCCACATGGGATTATATAATTTAGATAGTAATACTTATGAAAAAAATGCTCATATTACATATCATACATCTCATAAAACTAATCACTCAAATGATACAGAAGTAGAAATCACAGATGAAAATGGAACTGTTATAGGATCTTATCCAGATCATAGTGGTGATTATGAAGAATATAAAGCATACACTACTGGTTTTGCTCATTTTGATACTGGTTATTATAGATATGAGAGTGATGCACTTGATGCATTGTGGGGTGATGTATCAGACTCTATAAAAATTGCAATGCGTATTGAGGACAAGCTAGTAATAGATGAAGATGGTCCAACAGAATTGTTAAAAGAACAACCACCAATTAGATTAACTACAATAATAACGTCAAGAACGACAGAAAAATCATCATTGACATCAGAATCTTCTAGCGGCGGAGGAGGCCGGCGGAGGAGGCGGTCAACAACCAGTAATAGATGGCTTTAAAATGGCAGGAAAAGAAGTAAATATGTATCTAGGCGGAAATGTATGGGAAGATATGCCTTCGATAAAAATAGGAGATTATACTGGCCAAAGAGAAGATTCGTCTCTGTCTATGGCAGGAATACAAGTAGAATTATATGATAATAATCATAACAAAATTGTTGCAAGGACATTAACCGATGAGAGCGGAAAATATGGATTTCAAAAAATAAATCCACTTCTGAAGTATAAAGTAATATTTACCTATGATGGAATGAGGTTTGAAAATACAAAGTACACTAATAACCTAAGTGGAGGATATTCAACGGCAACAGAGGATCTGACGAGTTCGGATACGAGATCAACATTTAATGATTATTTTGATAGAATAGAATCCTCACCGCATAATTATCATAAAGATGGAGACTGGAGAAAGGCATACGGACTGTATAGTAAATTAGAAGATTCAGGAGAAGATTACATAGAATATGACAATGAAGGAACAAATGAAGGGGCATTTAGATATTATGATGCATTAGAAATATTTAAAAGACTGGCAACTAATTCGCATAAAATTAATTCAGAAACTGAAAATGATATGAAATCTACATATTATAAAGTAGGTACAGGAATGGGTAATGGCTACTATGAGACTGTAGATTATGGATATAGTAATATAGAAGGTGAATTTATTGATGAATTAACAGGATTAGGAATGTCAGACGAAGAAGCACACAATGTTTGGCAATACATAAATGATACATTTATAAAATCAACAACAATACCATATCCAGAACAGAATAAATTTGTATTAGAAGATGTAGATGAGTTACCAGGCAGTGGGACTATAATAGGTTATGATTATTTGTATATAAGTAGTAGAGATCAAAGTAGAAATGTTGATTTTGGAATAAAATTGCGTTCAAATGCAGACCTATATTTGGCAAAAGATATATATAAAGCAACATTGTTAGTAAATGGAAAGAAACAAGAATATTATTACAATAAAAAGAAATCAGAAACAGATGCAGAAGGAAATTGGGTATTAAATCTAGATACAGGAACATATGAATATAGTTCAGGAACATCAGATGCAAGTGAAAGAGCAAATAGTGAGGACTATATAGGAGAAAGTTCGGGCGGAAGTGTATATACAAGAGAAATAAGAAAATCTGAATATCTGTATGATGGATCAGATATAGGAAGCTCTGATGCAAAGAATTTACAAGCATTTATAACTTATAAAATAGCAGTAAAGAATCAAACTCAAGATGTATGGACAAGTGTAGATGAAATAGTTGATTATTTTGATGGAAGTCAATATTATAGTATACTCGACTTGCCAAATAGTACAATAATAAAAGAAAATACATATGTAGGAGATTCAAAAGGAAATAAAATATATGATTTAAAAGTAAGTGATCAGTCTACATATGTTGAAAAATATGGTAGCATGAGTGGATATTATAATCAAAGCAATAATATAAATGAAACCCATGATTATAAAGCAATATATTTGACAGGAATAAGATCAGTAGAAAGTGGCAACAGGGGAGCAATTAGATTAATGCCTGGAGAAATAACTTATGCATATATAACATTTAAAGTTCAAAATGATCCGGATACTGGCAAAGTAAAAATAGATCAAAAAATAGAAGATTTATTAAATGACAATATAAATAATGATACAGATTTAGTAGGAAAAAGAAATATAGCAGAAATAAATGGATATTCTACATATTTTGGTTCATCAAGTTCTGAAAAAGCTGGATTAATAGATCTAGATTCAAATGCAGGAAGCTTAAAACCAAGAGATTTAAATGAGTATGGTGATATAATATCATCACAAAGCCCAGTAGAAAACAGACTTGAAGATGATGAAGATAAAGCAAATAATATTAAGTTAAAAATAAATACAGATAAAGAAGATGAAAGAAGTATTGCAGGATACACATTTGAAGATGCAAGAACAGAAATTTCAAATGGAGCAGTAATAGGAAATGGAAAATATAATGAAAATGATAAAGACTTTGAAGAAAATGCAGACAAGAAAATAAATGGAATAACTGTTCAATTAGTGGAATTAGTAAAAGAAGTAGATGAGCAAGGATTTGTAACAGGAAATTATGAAAAAGAATATATCTGGTCAAGAGTAACATATACAAAGAATGGAAATACATGGAATCAACATATAGATGATACAAGATATTATAGTGGAACAGAAGGAGGACAAGTAATTCTATCAGGTCAAGGAATATTTGCAGTAACACCAAGTGCTTTAAATAAAGATGCAGGAGAATATAAGTTCGATTCAGTACCACCAGGAGATTTCTTTGTAAGGTTTATATATGGAGATACAACACAAACAGTATTAACAAATATAACGGAAACATCAGAAGGTTACACAGATTATACAGATAAATATGGAACAAAAGATGAAGTACAAGAATTATTAAATAAATTAACAAATGAACAAAAAAATGCATTTGTACAAGGTGCTAATGAACAGATAAAAATAAATAATACAAGTCAAGAAAAAGGAACTAATATACCAGCATATCAAAGAATATTAGGAACAAGTGGACTAAACAGAAAATCATATACTGGTCAAGATTATAAATCTACAATATATCAATTAGGAGTAAATCAAAATCCAGAAATAAATAATTATAATGGAATAGTTGGCTATACTAATACAGAATTGCAAAATTATAATAGAAATGATGCAAATGATAAGAATGCAATGTATAATTATGATATTTATCAAAGCGATAAAAATACATCAAATGGAAGTGGACAAACAATAGGAGATGGAATATCAGATGCAAAAGATGTATATTCATATAGAATGGACGAAAGAAACTATTCATTAGGAAGTACATCAAACTTAGAAGGAGATATACAAACATTAAAGAATCATAGAGCAGAAGTATTAGCATCAGGAACAAAATTAGTAACAAAAGCAGAAAAAAGTGATGCTGATAACATGTTAGAAAATGCAGTTGAAATTCAAAGAGATGCAATAAAAGAATTAATAGAAAATACAACAATGGTCGCACAATCAGGAGTAATAAACATGGAAGTAGAATATAATAGACAACAAACAGACGTATATAATGCTCAATCGAAACAATATGTACAAAATCTAGTTTATAGATTAGAAGATTTAGATTTAGGATTAACAGAAAGACCAGAAGCACAATTACAAGTAACAAAAGAATTAACAAATGTTCAAATAAAATTAGCTAATGGAAGTATACTATTTGATGCAAATCAATCAGTTCCAAATTTAGTTTATGGAAAACATAAAATATATGGAAAAGATGAATACTATTATAATGAAGGAACAAATGATAATCCTGGATATAGATTAAGACATGATATACAAAAAACAATAAAAGAAAGACAAGAAGAATTAGTATTAGCAACAATGGATGAAGAAATCATGAGTGGAGCAAGAATAAGATTAATATATAAGCTAAGTGTAGATAACATAGGAGAAGTAGACTACTTAGATACAGATTTCTACTTTAAGGGAAAGACTAACAACACAAATTGGGAAAATGTTTCAAGAACAAATGCATTAAATGTTTTAGATTATGTAACAAATGAAATGAACTTTGAAGTAAATTATCAAGATGATGTAAATGATTGGAAACTTATAACAACCGATGATTTACTAGGAACAAATCAAGATGAGACAGCAGAAAAATCGGGAAGTTATAATGCAGAAACATTAAATAGAGTAAAAGAAGATAATGATTATGTAAATAGCTATTATAAAGAAAATCTAGATACATATAATGTATTAATAAGGACAGAAAAGTTATCAGGAGACTTAATACCAAGAGCATTAGAAACAGATTTAGAAAATCTATCAAATTCAAGAAGAGAAGTAAATCTAATGCTATCAACATTATTATCAAATACATTAGCAGATAAGAACATAATTTATACGAATTTAGCTGAGATAATAGAGATAAATAATACATGGGGAAGAAGATTAGAATTAAGTAAAACTGGAGATGAAGAAGTACCATATCAATCAGCAGAAGATAAATCAATAGATGAATCAACAGAATGGGTACAACCAAAAGGACCAGATGCAGATAGTGGACAAAAAGTTCAAATTTTAGCACCAACTGGAGAGAACAAGAATTATCAAAGAGCAGCAGTAATTATAATTTGTATATTAGGAATAATAATAATAGGTGTAATAGTCATTAAAAATAGAGTACTAAAAGATGAAAACTAAATTGCTAAAATGCGTTAAAATGTAATTAATAAAAGCAAAAAATGCATAAAAATTCCACAACTTGGAGAAAATATGTGAAAAACATATTTAAAACTGAGGAGTGGAATTTTTTTATGAATAAAAATTTATATACTAAAGAAGCAATATTAAATAAAAAAGAATTAGAAAATTATTTAGCAAAGTTAGCTTCAGATAATATAGTAGAAAATAGTTCTAGTAAAGACACATATCCAATTCCAAGAATGAAAGAAAATTGTAAGTATATATCTTTAGTATATACTCTTTTAAATGAACATATAAAACTTGGAATTCCAATCCATCCAGCCGGAGAGTGGATACTCGATAATTTTTATATTATTGAAAGAGTAGTAAAAACAATTGAAAAAGGATTAAGTATAAAAGATTATACCAATTTACCAGGGCTTTCAAATAGTGGATTTGCAAGGATTTTTGTTTTAGCAAATGAGATAGTATCAAATACAGATGCAAAAATAGAACAAGATGATATAAAAGATTATTTATCAGCATATCAAACTCAAAAAAGCCTTACTATGAAAGAAATATGGCAAGTACCATATTTTCTGCAAATATGTATTATAGAAAAAATTAGACATATTTGCGAAAAGATTTTTATTTCACAAACTGAGAAGTATAAAGTAGAAAGTATGATAAAAAGAATTATAGAAGATAAACTGGGTAAGAGCATTAAAATATCTGTTAATGGTGCTTATCCGTTTATTGAGTATATGTCATATAGATTAAAAAGATATGGAAAAGATGGAATTCCATATCTTGAAGCATTTGAAGAACAAGTAAACAAAATGGGAGTGACTGTTTCAGAAGTTATTAATAGAGAACATTTTGATATAGCTGTTAAAAAACTTTCAATTAAAAATTCTATTTTAAGTATTAGAGATATTTCGAGAATGAATATGCTTACAATATTTAAAGAAATAAATGTTGTTGAGAATATATTAAATAAAGATCCCGCAAAAGTATATCCTAAAATGGATTTTTCAAGTAAAGATTATTATAGAAATAAAATAAGTGAAATAGCAGAGAAAACAAAAATATCAGAGATATTTATTGCGGAGGAAATACTAAAGCTTTGTAAAAATAATATATCAGAAAAGAGTAAAAAAAATAATAAAAATAATAGTACAGAAAAAAATAATAAAGTAAATGTAATAAGTAAAAAGAAATCACATGTTGGTTATTATTTAATAGATGATGGGTTAAACATTTTAATTAATAGGTTAGTTGGTAAAAAAATAAAATATATATCAAATGATACTAAAGCAAAATTATATGTTTTTGCTATTTATTTGCTTACTTTTGTAGTTACTATATTGCTTGCAAGAGTTGTGGGATTATTATCTATTGTACTATTTATTCCTGTGCAAAATGCAGTGACGCAAATTATTCAATACTTTTTAAGTAAAGTGATTAAACCAAAACATATTCCAAGAATTGACTTGCATGATATAGATAAAGAAAATGCAACAATGTGTGCAATACCTGTTGCTTTAAAATCAAAAGAAGATGTAAAAGAAGTTTTTAGAAAAATGGAGGTATATTATTTAGCGAATAAGTCAGAGAATTTATTTTTTACATTGCTTGGAGATTGCAGTTGTAGTAGTATGCAAGAAGAACAATATGATAAGGAAATCATTAAAGAGGGGGTAAATTGTTCTAAAATATTAAACAAAAAATATGGAGAAATCTTCTTTTTTATTTACAGAAATCGTGAATGGATTGATAGTGAAAGATGCTACATGGGCTGGGAGAGAAAAAGAGGAATGCTTAATCAATTTAATGAATTTTTGATAACTGGAAATTCAAAATTTGGAACTAATAATTGCAATATAAAAAAGCTTCCTAAAATTAAATATGTAATTACAATAGATTTTGACACAAATCTTGTTATGGATAGTGCATTTAAATTGATTGGAACAATGGCTCATATTTTAAATAAGCCAGAAATAGATAAAATAAAAAATAGAGTATATAAAGGATATGGAATAATACAGCCAAGAGTTGATTTTGATATTGCGAATGGTAGAAAAACATTATTTACAAGACTAATGTCAGGAGTTTCTGGAACTGATGTTTATGCTAATGCGACTTATGACATATATCAAGATACTTTTGACGAGGGGATTTTTACAGGAAAAGGAATATATGACTTAGAAGTTTTTTATGAAGTTTTAAAAGATTCAATCCCAGAAAATATTGTTTTAAGCCATGACCTTTTAGAGGGGAGTTTTTTAAGATGTGGCTTAGCTAATGATATATTTTTGATAGATGGCTATCCATCGACATATAATGCTTATAAAATAAGAAAACATAGATGGATAAGAGGAGATTTGCAAATTATAAGATGGCTAAATAGTGGACTTAATTTTTTATCAAAATATAAAATTTTAGACAATTTAGTTAGAAATTCAAATGAAATCTTTATATTTTTAAGTTTAGTAATAGGTATGATTTGCATTTCTACTGCAAAAATAGTAATTCCTTTAATATTACTTGGAATGCCAACTATAATTAGACTTATTGATTTATTTATAAACAAAAAATCAGGAGTAATTAAAAATAAAATGTTTGCTCAAAACTTTACAGAGATTGAGCAGACAATATATAGATATATTTTGGATATTATATTATTACCAGATACAGCTAATGTAGCATTAAATGCATTTGCAAAGTCGTTTTATAGAATGAAAATATCACACTTACATTTGTTAGAGTGGACAACAGCAAAAGAAGCTGAGAGTACTTCTAAAATGGGAATATTAAATTATTATTCATCTATGATTTTTTCAGTAATAGTAGGAATTTTTAGTATAATGTATCCATTTTCACTCTTGTGGATTTTTTCACCATTAATTGTTTATCTAATGAGTAGAAAAGAAAAAGAGAATGCTGAAAAGATTTCGAGAGAAAATACAAAATATTTATACAATTTAGGGGAAAAAACATGGAAATACTTTAAGGAAAATATGACTAATTTTTTAGTAAATGATAACTATCAGGAAAATAGAAGAGAAAAGGTTTTAAAAAGGACATCATCTACTAATATAGGACTTGAACTATTATCAATTATTGCAAGTTATGACTTAGGGTATGAAACTAAAGAATATGTTATTGATTTAATAGAAAATGTCATAAAATCAATAGAGGTATTACCAAAATGGAATGGACATTTATATAATTGGTATGACACAGAAAATCTTACTCCTTTGTATCCTCTTATGGTTTCAACAGTTGATAGTGGAAATTTTGTGGGATATTTGTATACTTTAAAACAATTTTTAATTGAAGAGTTTGAAGAAATTTTAAAACAAGAAATAAATAACAAAAAAACAAAAAATGATCAAAAGCAAGCTAATGTAAATGAAGCAAAAAGTAATAAACAAATTGATATAAATAAAGTAAAAAGTAGTAGACAAATTGATATAAATAAAGCAAAAGATAATAAACAAACCGATATAAATGAATTAAAAGACAATAAAAATTATAAAATAAAGCTTGAAGGATTGATTGAAAAAGTTGATAAATTAATTAATGATACTGATTTTAGTAAATTATATGATAATAGTGTCGGATTATTTTCAATTGGTTTTAATTGTGAAGAAAATAAATTATATGATTCTTATTATGATTTACTTGCATCGGAATCAAGACAGACTACATTAATTGCAATTGCAAAAAAAGATGTTCCTAGTAAAAGCTGGGCTTCATTAGGAAGAACACTAACTGCTTTGAAAGGACATATTGGTTTGCTTTCATGGGGAGGAACTGCATTTGAATATTTAATGCCCAATATAATCATTCCAACTTATGATTCAACTTTGATTGATGAGTCTTGCAAATTGCTTATTTTAAGTCAGAAAGAATATGCAAACAGCCTAAAAATTCCATGGGGAATATCAGAAAGCTCATATAGCTTAAAAGATTTTAAAGGAAATTATCAATATAAAACTTTTGGAATTCCTTGGCTAGGACTAAAAAGAGGATTGGCAAATGAAATAGTAGTCAGCCCTTATGCTACAGTACTAAGCTTAACAGAAAATCCAAAAGATGCAATAGATAATCTTAAAAGGTTAGAAAAAGAAGGGGCTTTAGGTAAATATGGTTTCTATGATGCAATTGATTATTTACCTAAAAAGGAAATTATACAAGTTTTTATGGCTCATCATCAAGGAATGATTTTAGCATCAATTGACAATGAACTAAAAAATAATATTTTTCAAAAAAGATTTATGAAAAATCCAGAAATGGAAGGAATAAAAGTATTATTACAAGAAAGGGTGCCAGCTAATTTAATTATAACAAAGGAAAAGAAAGAAAAGGCACAGAAAATAAAATACAAATTATATTATGAACATTCTTTAAGAAATACTGGAGTAAATGTAATTTCAACTAGCAAATATACAACTATTAATTATCAGAATGGTAGTGAAACAAATTTACTTGATGATAATGTTTTAACTAATAACAATAATATTTATATTAAAGATATAGACTCAAAGAGAGTATGGAGTTTAGTAAATAGCAAGATTGAAACTAGCTTTAAATCTTATGCAAGTGAATATAAACTTGAAAATGGTAATTTAAAAGCAATAATAAAAAATACAATTGTTTCAGATTTACATTTAGAAGTAAAAGAAATAAAAATTTCAAATAAGGGGTTAAATGACTTAAATCTAGAAATTACAACATCTGCAGAGCCATTACTTGTGAATAAAAATCAATATGAAGCACACCCTGCATTTGAAAATATGTTCATAAAATTTAGAAAGCTTGATGATAAGTTAGTGATTTCTAGAAATAGAAGACTAGCTAATGATAAATCTATTTTCTTAGTAACAACACTATATGCAGATGAAGGAAGTATGGAATTTGAAATAGATAAGGAAAAATTTATATCAAGGAAAAATAACAGAATTCCAGATAGTGTGAGCAAATCGTGGCCATTTAGTAAAAAAGATGGAAATGTGATAAATCCAATAATAGCAATGAGAAGAATAATAAATATAAAACCAAATGATACTAAAAAACTATATTTAATTTCTTCTGCCGAATATAATGAAAACATGGCTATAAAGAATGTAGAAGAATATGAAAATATACAAAACTTAGAAAGAGTTTTTGAACTTTCAAAAGTTCAAACAGAAGCAGATATGAGATATTTAGGAATTAAAGGAGATGATGTTTCTGTATATCAAAAAATGCTTAAATTTTTGTTAATTCCAAATAATATTGAGATAGATGATAGAAATTTAAGCTTTGATGTATCTAATGAAAAAATATGGAAATATGGAATATCTGGTGATTTTCCTATAATGCTAGTTTTAATAAGTGATTTAAATGATTATTATGTAGTAAAAGATGTATTAAAAGCTTATGAATATTTTAGAAGTAAAAATATAAAAACAGAATTAGTGATAATTTCAAAATTTGACATTAAAGAAAATTTAGAAGATAGCAATATTGCGCAGTTGTTGAATAAAAGAGAAGGAATATTTATAATAAAGGATTTATCAAGAGAGGATAAAAAATGCTTGCAAGCAAGAGCAAGTTTAATCATAGATGCTCATAATGGGGCTTTAGAAAAGCAAGTGGCAGAATTAGACGATAGTATAAAATCTGAGATTTATCCAGAAATTAGCGTAAATTTAACAGATGAAACAAATCAAAAGGCAAATGATGAAGAAACAAAGGTTATAAATGAAAAAAATTTAGAATTATATAATGGTTATGGTGGATTTAATAATGATGGTTCAGAATATTGGATAATACAAAATAAAGATAATAGATTGCCGGTGGCATGGTCAAATATACTTGCAAATAAAAAATTTGGATCAGTGGTGACTGATTCGATGGGCGGATTTATGTGGTATAAGAATAGTAGAACTAATAGAATTACAACTTTTTCAAATGATAGTTATATGGATAGACCATCTGAAAAATTTATTTTAAGTATACAAAAGCAAGGTAATAAAAACGCAAAGAAAAACAAAATTGATGGATCAGATATTACAGAATGGCAATCAATAAAAGAATGGACATTGACATTTAATGATAGTAGATCAGAAGAAGAGTATATTACATGTTTTGGATTAGGATATGCAAAATTTATATTAGATAATGGAATTTATCAAGAATGTATACAATATGTACCAATTAATGATAATTGTAAGGTAAGTATTATAAAATTAAAAAATAATTATGAAAAAGAAATTTTGTTAAAAATAAAATATGATTTAGATTTGCAAATTGGAGAAAGAAATTCTGACAAAAGATTTTTAAACAGTATATTTAAAGAAAGCTTAAATATGAAATTGATAAAAAATCTAAAGAATCCATCTGAATTCATTTATATAACAAGTAGTGAAAAAATAAATGAGTTAAATGAGGTCATTATAAATTTAAAACCTGATGAAGAAAAAGAGGTAGTTTTTGTTATTGGTGCAGAAGAAACAGAAATGAAATGTCTAGATAAAGGAACAAAATATATAACGAATTATAATGATGAATTAAAAAATACAAAAAAATATTGGAGAGAAGAAACAAGTAAATTAACAAGTAAAACACCTTTAAAAAGTTTTGATATTATGCAAAATAATTGGCTAGTTTACCAATCACTTGCATCAAGAATGTATGGAAAAAGTGGATTTTATCAAGCAAGTGGTGGCTATGGATTTAGGGATCAGTTACAAGATAGCTTAGGAATGAAATATGTAGATATAAACATTTTGAAAGAGCAAATATTAATGTGCGCAAAACATCAATTTTATGAGGGTGATGTAGAACATTGGTGGCATGATGATTCTGATTTAGGAATAAGGACTAGATATTCAGATGATTTATTATGGCTTCCTTATGCAGTTCTAGAATATATTGATTTTACAGGCGATTACAGTATTTTAAATGATGAAGAATATTATTTAAAAGCAGATGAACTTAATGAAAATGAAACAGATAGAGTAAGTATTTATAATAATTATGAGAATAAAGGAACAATTTTTGAACATTGTATAAAAGCAATAAAAAGAGCATCACAGTTTGGAAAAAATGGTTTGCCACTAATGAAATCTGGGGACTGGAATGATGGAATGAATAAAGTTGGAAGTAAAGGTATTGGAGAAAGTGTGTGGCTTGGATTTTTCTTGTATGATATATTGACTAGATTTACTCCATTAATAGATTATGAATCACAATTTTTAAAACATAGAGGAGTAAGTAAGGAAGTAGCAATTGCAATAAATGATAATTCGGGGAAACAAAAAGCAAAAGTAGAATTTATACAAGATGTAAATGACTTGAATTACAAAGAATTAAAAGAAGAGTTTATAGAAAATTATGAAAATCTTAAAAAAGCATTAAATACAATTGCTTGGGACGGTAGATGGTATAAAAGAGCATTTGACGATGATGGAGTTGAAGTTGGTAGCATAAATCAAGAAGAATGTAAAATTGATAGTGTTGCGCAGAGTTGGTCAGTAATATCGAATGCTGGAGATAATGACAAGAAGTTTATTTGCTTAGAAAGTGCAGAAAATTATCTAATTGACAATGATAATAATTTGGTAAGATTACTAACACCAGCTTTAGAAAAAAGAAATTTAGGCTATATTTCATCATATTTAAAAGGCTTAAGAGAAAATGGTGGTCAATACACACATGAGTGTTGTTGCTATAGCCAGTTTTTACAAGGTATGCAACTTCACAAATGTTCAGTTGCATAAGTTATCTTTAATACTCGATTATTAAAGATAATCTC
>CANQHI010000003.1 GCA_947623725.1 uncultured Clostridia bacterium
TATTAAATTAATCTAGAACTTTCTTTTACAATTTTTTATTATCTTTTAAAACTGGAATTTAAATTTTCACTTCACGATTATTTTACACATCTCATATTAAAAATAGGCTATTATGAAAAAAATCCATATTAGCCTATTTTGGAATATTGATAGGAATACGTATTAACGTTCTTTAAGGTTTGACATCATTTCTTTTGCATATTCTAATGTCATTCCTTGAGCTGTTGATAAACGTCCTTCTTTAAGACGAACAAATGAATTGCTAATTTGTATTCCACCACAATATGATAAGCATATACCATCTTCTAAATACTTCTCGAGCTCTTCGTCAGAAATATCGTCAATGCCAAGTCTTGCAACATCTGTAATATTAATGCTTTGAAGAATCTCATTATTTTTAGCAAGTAGTACAGCATTACCAGTATAGGCATATACTTCTTCTGAGCCTCTCATTTGTTTTAAAAGCTTTCGGGCTTCATCAATAGATTTTGGCTTTCCATACATTATCCCATTGAATACAATATTTTGGTCAGCTGCAACAATAAGCCTCAAACCTCTATCCTTTGTCATTTCCAAAACAGTTTTAGCCTTTCTCATCGAAATTTCAGCTAACTGATTTTTGAAAGATTTAGATTTATCTGGTGTTTCATCAGCATTGCTAACAACAATCTCAAATGGAATACTATTATCAATTAATAGTTGTTTACGAACAGCAGATTTTGATGCTAAAATTACACGTGGAAAATTATTTACGATTCTTGTAAAAGGTTCTACTAAATCTTCTGGTTTGTCATAAAAAATGATTTCTGTAGCAATATTAGCCATTGTTGTAGAAATATCACTATTAGTTTTTGCAATAACATAAATTGGTTTACCTACTGCATAACAGAATCCTCCATTCATGCCAAGTCCTACGCCTTTTTCACTAAATTCAATGATGTTACAATCACACTGCATCATTGCCGGAAAGGCATAATCTCTCATTAATGCTTTACCTTCAGGAATAACTGCATTACCCCATTTTTCTACATCTCGTGCCATTAAAGTAATTTCAATGCCTGCTTTGTTTAAAGCTTCTTCAATGGCTGAAACTTTTTCACGATCTTCATCTCCATCATGAAATTTTAGTGCAAAAAATGAGTGTAGAGTTCTAGCTTTTCTTTCATAAGAAATCTTCGCTCTTTGTGCAATTTCTTGCATATCAATCCCTCCTATAAAATATTTTCATATAAGAATATGGTATTCAAAATATAACATAATTGTACATAAAAATCAATATTTTGTATTACTAATAATTATAGAAGAGAAATATATTTAACTTTTTATAATTCTTTCAAAAAATTTATTCATAAAAAAACACGAATCCTGAAATTACAAGATTCGTGTTTTATGTTTAAAAATACAGTTATAACTTTACGTTGATTTGGTCGACCTGAACAGTTCTATCGTAGAAATGTCCTCTATCATAATAATGAATAAGTTCATTTCCTTTAGAATCTTTTACCCAGTAGCCATGACTATTCTGCACTATAGAAATATCCTCAGGCAAAATAGCATTGTAGTAATAATAATCGGCCTCTTTCACTATAAAAATACCAACCTTTTTGTAGATTTCTAAAAGATACTCTTCTCTGTCATACCTTTTAGAATATGATGCTGGAACTGGATACATATAATGAATCGGAAGCATTGTTTGACGATTTGTTGCATCTATCATAACTTCATTTCCAAGACTTATTGCATCATCTTGTTTCATCCCTGCCATTGCTCCTACCAATGTTAACATACCCGCTAACTCGTATGCATCATTTTTAGGCTCAGGTATAGAATTCTTTTTGCGGAGATACTTTTTATAATGATCCTTAAAGCCATATTCATACTCGAAAGAATCTTTATCGTACCTAGATAAAAAGAATTCAACTCTTTCATCATTGAGTGGAATGTTTTTAATCTGATATCCATCATTTATTATTGTCGCTTTCCAGCATTCTATAGTACCTACTCCCATCATCGGTATTTTTCTTTCCAATGCCTTTTTACTGAAACATTCAATATTTTCACTGCTATCATTCAGCAATCTGACAAGGAATTTAGTTGTTAATACATCTTCTGGAATATCTTCCATTACTGGTGTACGATTTTGAATGCACAAAGCAAAATAAAATTCTGGTGTTCGATACTTTTCTGGTGTAATATTTAAGAATCTATTTTTACCGTTTCTCTTTTCAGCAAAACATCTCGCACCGAGGATATACAGGTCTTGGCTTAATACCTCTGGCTTTCTTCTATAAACAGAATAAAACCAATCGTCGCACTCGCCTCTTCTTTCTACATAGCGCATATCAATAGCTTTAAACATAGCACATGCTACCATTTCTTCATCAATGTACTCAATAGGCATATACTCAAAATCATTAAGTTCAAACTCAAGGCTATAATAATCTGTTGCAATATGATCTTTAAAGAATTTCCTGTCAAACATTTTCGGATTTTCTTTTACATATTTAACAATATCTTCAAATGCACCTGATAATGTATGTAAGAAAAATCCTCTTGTCCGATAACGCTCAGGAACATCTCTCAATTTGATTTTTCCATACTTAATAGCATCTACATAGTGTCCAGGCATTAAATTGTCTGGAGAGCATTTTGCACTATCCCAAAAATAAATCCGCATATTATCTTTTTTGCCTCGCGAATACCCTTTCTCCTTGAAACCTTCTTCAAGCCTCTTATAAGCTTGCATTTCTGTGATTTTCATTTTTTCCTCCTTAAATAAATTTATTGATGCTTATATATTATCTATGTTCACTCTTTAAAGAGATTATAAAAAAATAGCTCATTTGCTAGTTAACATAAATTATAGCATAAAAATCTCATTATTGCAATATTAGGTTTATTATGTTATGATTACAAAAATTAATGAGGTTAATTAAATGAACAAATATTATGATAATGTTAGTAGCGAAATCAAAGAATATTTTAAAATACTAGAACCTGAATTTCCAGTATGGCTAAATGAATATATAGATACGAAAGAATTATTATCACAACAATACATCTGTGTTACATGTGGTACAATTTATTCTGATTTATTTGAAAGTGATTTTTTCTTTTCAAGTCTAGATCATTCAGTAGCTGTTGCTTTAATAATATGGCATTTTACACATGATAAAAAACAAACTTTATCTGGATTATTTCATGATATAGCAACACCTGCATTTAAACATTGTGTAGATTTTCTTAATGGTGATTACATGACTCAAGAAACCACAGAAGATTTAACAACTGAATTGATTAAACAATCAAAAGAAATTATGACTCTTTTAAAAAGAGATAACATTGATATAACAGAAGTAGATAACTATCATCTTTATCCAATAGCTGATAATGATACTCCAAAGTTATCTGCTGATAGACTAGAATATTCTTTATCAAATGCTCTATTTTCTTATAGATTATCAGACTTAGCAATTATTAAAGAAATATATAATGATATAGAAATTCAAAAAAATGAAGAAAACGAAATTGAATTAGGATTTAAGACTAAAAAAATAGCTAGAAATTTTATAAAAATTACAAGCAGATTATCAGTTATATATCGTGAAGATAGAACTCGATATTCTATGCAATTTATAGCTGATATTTTAAAAAAGTTAAATGAGGAAAATAAAATATCAAAAAAAGATTTATATGAAATGAAAGAAAGTGAAGTAATTAATATTATTGAATCTTCTAAATATAAAGAAGTCTTTAATATGTGGAAAAATGCAAAAAAAGTTCAAGTATCAACTGATGAACCAAAAAATGTATATTATGTGCATCATGGAGCAAAAATAAGATATATTGATCCTTTATTTAATGGAGAAAGAATGTCTAAATGTTGCAAAATAGCTAGAAAAATGATTGATAATAATTTATCTTATGATATGAATAAATTCGTATATCTGAATTTTGATTTTCCAAACACTGTTTGAAAAGATTTTACTCCATATCTTGGAACATAGTCCTTTTTTACAACTAGCAATAGAAGTTTTCCACAATGTTTCTTGCTCCGTATAATGTAACCATCAACACTATCCAAAAACACATTTTGATTAGTTAAATACGGAATGATTACAACATACCCCCACGGAGCATCTCCCACAGGAATTTGCCCTTTGAATAGTTTTTTCTGACACCATTTGTCAGTTGTTTTGACAGGTCTTATCTCGCAATCAAGCAAGGAATACCTATCGGATTGCAATTGCTTGTTCCGTCTGGAGTTGATTAAAAACCTCGTCAACTTTTTTATCATGTTCTAATAGTTTGTATTCCATATTTGTTAATCTTTCAAATACTTGTCCATTAATCATTAACAATTTTCTCATTTCAATAAAGGCTTTCATGATATTTACGCTAACACTTACTGCAACATCACTTTTTAGTAAAGCTGATAACATTGCTATACCTTGTTCAGTAAATACATAAGGCAAATATTTTCTATGTTGTCCTCTTCCATTTCCGTTTAAGGTGACAAATTGGCACCTTAAAACTTCAAATTCTTTTTCATTTAATTGAAAACAAAAATCTTCTGGAAATCTCTCAATATTCCTTTTTACTATACGATTTACATATTTAGTCCCACAATGATATAACATTGCTACATCACTATCCAACATAACTTTTTTTCCCCTTACTGTATATATTAAATTCTTTATATCTTCATTTGATAACTCATTTGGAACTATTAAATTATTTCCTTCCATAAATTCACATCCTTTTTTATTTGTACGCATCGTAAAACATTTGTTTGCAATCGTCAATACCTTTATAAATATTTTAAGTTTTGATAAAATATTTTTTTATTAATAGCAAAGGAAAATGTATAACAAGTAAAAATTATTGTGATAAATTTATCTCAAAGTGAAATAAATCATATTGTAAAATTGTAATGGGAGAAAACACTAAAGCAGGAAAAAGAAAAAGGTCATATATTAAATACTTATAAGAATAAGCAAATAAAAAATTCACATAAATATTATAAAAACAATAAACTATTAGCATAATATAAATAAGTATGAATAAATAATTAAAGCTATCTATTCATACTTATTTTTTAATGTAATTATTTTTTTAATGTAAATATTTTTCTTTTTTAATGTAATTTTTTAACTATTTTATAAAAAATATTAAAATTTTATAAAATAAATTTCTGTGGAGCGAATAACGGGAATCGAACCCGTACGACCAGGTCGGAAGCATGGCATTCTACCATTAAATTATATTCGCATATTATACAATATAGATTATAATCTATATTGCATTAATTTTTATTATTATTCTATATTATCAATAAAACTCTGATCAATTGTGTCTGCAGTCTCTTGTGTAATATAGTTTTCTTTTACCATAGCATTTATTACTTGTTTTTGTCTTTGTTTGCAAAACTCTTTGTTTACAGTTGGTGCATATACACTTGGTGCATTTGGAACACCCGCAAGCATTGTGGCTTCTGATAAAGTCATTTCAGATGGTTCTTTTTTCAAATAGCCATTGCAAGCTTCTTTTATTCCATAATATCCATTGCCAAAATAAATTGTATTTACATATAACTCTAAAATATCATTCTTGTCAGTATATTTTTTTTCTAAATCAATCGCTGTAAAAACTTCTGCTACTTTTCTTTTTAGTACGTTATTCTCATTTATATAGTATATATTTTTTGCTACTTGCTGAGTAATTGTACTTCCACCTTCTCTTAACTCTTGATTTTTTAAATTAGAGAATAATGCTCTTAATATACCAATAAAATCAACTGGTCCATGAGAATAAAATCTTCTATCTTCGATTGCTACAACAGCATTCAAATAATCTTTTGGTAAATCTTCTTTTTTTACAAAGGTATAGTCATTTCTTATTTCACTAACTCTAGATTCTATTGGAACCATTTTTATTGTGTCTTTATAATATTTATATCCATATATAGTTACTCCTGCAACAGCTACTATGACAGTTATTAAAATTAACAAGAAAATTTTTTTTATTAATTTCATCTTTTCTCCATTTCAATAAATAGCTTGACTACTATCTTTTATATAATACTATAATTTTAAATTAATTTCAACTTTTCTATTTTTAGTACTCTTCAATTTTTACATATACCTTTTCTAATTCACCATATTTTTTTTCTATTAATAATTTAGCTACCTGATTATCGTCTTTAAATACAAATTTATTCATCGCATCTAATATTGACTTTGCAATATTATCTATATCTGGTTTCCTTGTTGGACTTATATTTCCATTAAGCATTTCTTCTGTCTTTTTTTTGCTTGTATTTTGGGGAATTTTTATATATGCAATAATTTCAACTGATATTCTATTTGTCAACATCTCAAAATTTTTATATTTTATCTTAAAATATTCTTGTATAAGTGTTTCATAATCTTTTGTTTTTGTTGGAGTATAAACAATATTATTATATGTATTTACTCTTGGTCTCTCTTTTCCTATAATATCACCTATTACTTCAAATTCATACTGCATAAAAATCTCCTCAAACTTCTATCTTTTCATTATCTTTACTATTTATATTTTTATTAATTTTTATAAAATCTTTAACTGATTGAATTCTAATCTTTAAAATCTTTTTAATATTAATCGAATTTTTTCCACCTTGTCTTGGTTTAAATGTAATTGGAATATATTTTACTTTTAACTTTTCTTTTTCAAATAATACTGATATAAGTACATTTGATAAATAATAATCCTTTGGTATATATTTTAGTTGTGCTTTTAGGCTATCTGCTTTCATTAGTCTAAATGGTGTATTTGCATCTGTTACAGTTACTCCAAAACATATTTTTATAACCAATTTTAGAATTTTGGTTACTATTTTCCTTGCTATACCATCTTTTCTATCATTTCGATGTCCTATTACCATATCATAATCTTTTCTTTGCTCCCAAAAATTCCAGAATTCTTTTGAAGTAGTCTGTCCGTCAGAATCTGTTTGAAAAATATATTTTGCTCCTTCTTCTATTACATAATTATAACCATATAATAAAGTTGGACCATGTCCACTATTTTCCTTAGTTTTTACTATAAAATTAGGTTTACTTTTTGCACATTCTTTCATTATTTCAAAAGTATTGTCTTTACTTCCATCATCTATTACTACTAATTTACTTGAGTTTCCTATTTTTTCAACTACCTCATACCACTCTTCTATTACATTTTTTATATTTTCTTCCTCATTATATGCTGGAATGACAATATACACATTATCTTCTTGATTATCACTGTGCTTTTTCTTGTATGCAGTTTCATTTTTATCACTTTTCATTATTTTTATCCTTCCATTCTTATAATTTTTTTTATTATAACAATATATGAGTTTTTTTTCAATACACTAGTAAAAAAAGGTTATACTTTGTGAAGTGAATATTTTTGTGGTTCACTTCATGTATAACCTTCTTTTATTTATATTTTGATTATTCCTCCAATAGTTTTGTTAATAGGGCATTTTGTTAGTGGAACTATTTTATCTCCACCTGCTACTACTATTACATCACCTTTTTCAATATATCCTTCCTTTTTTAATCTTTCTATTCCATCTTCTATTGTTTTATTAATAGTTTCTTTAGCTTCTATAAATATTGGCGTTACTCCCCAAATTAAAGCTAATTGATTAAATGTTCTTCTATTATCTGTTATTGCAAAAATAGGGCAACCTACTCCTACACCTGACAAGTATCTTGCTGAACTTCCAGTGTGTGTATAACATACAATTGCTTCAACTTTCATATTCTTAGCTGCAGTTGCAGTTGCATAAGCAACGTTTTGTTCTAATGATTTTAATGCACTTGTATCATTTTCTGAAAACCTTTTCCAATAGTCAATTTCTTGTTCTATTCTTCTTGCAATTTTATCCATTGTTTTTACACATTCTACTGGATAATCTCCTACTGCACATTCTCCTGAAAGCATTATTGCTCCAGTTCTATCATATATTGCATTTGCAACGTCACTAGCTTCTGCTCTTGTTGGAAGTGGCTCATGTGTCATTGATTCTAGCATTTGTGTTGCAGTTATACTTGGCTTACTTTGCATATTACATAATTTGATAAATTTCTTTTGCATAATTGGTGGTTCTGTAAAATCTGTTTCTGTTGCTAAATCACCACGTGCTACCATCTGACCATCTGCATTTTTTATTATTTCATTAGCATTTTCTATACCTTCTATATTTTCAATTTTAGTTATAATTTGTATATCTTTTCCACCATTTTCATCTAAAACTTTTCTTACTTGTTCTATATCATCTTTATTTCTTGTAAAAGACATTGCTACATAGTCATATTCATGCTCACAAGCTGTTTTTAAATCTTGTATATCTTTTTCTTTTAATGCTGGCAATTTAATTGCAGTTCCCGGAAAATTAACTGTTTTTCTACTTCCTAATCCATTTCCATGTACTACAGTACACACTACATCTTTACCTGCAATTTCATCAACTACTAATTCTATTGCTCCGTCATCAATTAAAACTTTAGCTCCTACTTTTACATCTTTATATAATTCTTTATATGAAATTGATACTCTATCTTTATTTCCAACAATATCTTCATTTACAAATGTAAATTTTTGTCCATCTTCTAACATTATCTTGTCGTTTCCAGTTTCTAAAACTCCAGTTCTAACTTCCGGACCTTGCATATCAAGTATCAATGATATAGGTAAATCCATTTCTTTTCTAAGCCTTATTATTTCTTCTGTTTTTTCTTTTTGATCTTCCCAGCTTCCATGTGAATAATTAATTCTTGTTGCATTTAATCCTGCATCAAATAACTCCTTTAATTTTTTTTCACTAGCTGGTCCTATTGTGCCTACAATTTTTGTTTTTCTTAAAATTTTGTTCATTTTAAATTAAAATCCTTTCTTTTATCATTTAGTTTTTCTTATATTTTGTATTATTTTTAAACAACATTTATTATTATAACATTATATTCTAGAGGTTGCAATATTTTTTCTTTTAATTAAGTAGAAATTGCATTTACTTTTTTACCCCTCGATTTAATAAATTGAACCTAACTTATTTTATTATGTTGTATTTCATTAAAAAATATGCTATTATATCAATAATTTCGTAATTAGTTCTTAATTACACACAATGAACCACATAGGCCCTACAATTCTTATGTAGGGCCTTTTTCTTTTGATATTTTAATCACTTATCCATTGTATTAAATTCAAATCTGTAGCATTAATTAACAAATTATTTTTTGGAATTACCCTAAATGTATATCCATAATCTCCACCAGATTTTAGTTCTATTTTCGCACTAAATTTATATTTTTTATCTTCTTTATTTTTTTCTAATTGCATTGATGTTATCTGTATATCATCTAGTACTCCATCTTTATTAATTTTTCCATAATATACTTGTACTTCAATATTTTCAATATTAATTAAATCATTAGGTAATTCAACAAAACATTCTACATTAATATTATTTCCTGCATCTACAGTTGTATCATTATAGTTTTCTTTGCTTTGAGTAATTTTTATGTTTTTCCATTGTTTTGCAACTGTTTTTTTCCAATCTTCAAATTCCATAACATTACTCAATTCTTTATAATATTTTTTATAAATATCACATAATGGAATATAAAGTTCTTCTAAATAATCTTGTAACATTCTTGCAGTACTGTATTTTCCAGCAATTGAGGCTATACAGTTTTTCATAACTTTAAGCCATTCTTTCGAATATACTCTATTTTCTTTTTCATAATACATTGGAATAATTTTACTTTCTAATGTATCATATAAACTCTTTGCATCTTCTTCATCTTGTTCTTCATAATTTTGATATTTTATATTACTTCCAATTGTCCAGCCGTTTTTTTGGTTATATCCTTCAGCCCACCATCCATCTAAAATACTAAAATTAATTACACCATTTACTGCTGCTTTTTGTCCACTTGTTCCAGATGCTTCCATTGGTCTTCTAGGAGTGTTTAGCCATACATCTACACCAGATATTAAATATCTTGACATTCCTATATTATAGTTTTCTAGTATAAATATTTTTCCTTTAAATTGTGGCTTTAATGAAAGTTCATGTATATATTTAACTAATTCTTGTCCTTCCACATCATTTGGATGTGCCTTTCCAGCAAATATTATCTGAATTGGCATATTTTTTTCATTACATATTTTTGTGATTCTTTCTAAATCTTTAAAAACCAATTTTGCTCTCTTATATGTTGCAAATCTTCTAGCAAATCCAATTGTTAAAACATTTTCATCAAGATTATCAACTATACTATTTATTTCTTCATAAGAATAATTATATCTTCTTAATCTATTAGTTGTTGATTCTTTGACTATTGATAGTAATTTCTTCTTTCTTGATTGATGAACTCTCCATAACTTTTCGTCTGGAATTTTATATATATCTTTCCAAACATCATCATCTTGAATATTATCTTGCCAATACGGTCTTAAATATGAATTATATAATTCTTTCATAGTTGGTGCAAGCCATGAACAAGTATGTACTCCATTTGTTACATAAGTAATTGGAGTTTCATTTGATGGAATATCTGGCCATACATCACTAAATAATTCTCTTGATACTGCTCCATGCAATTTACTTACACCATTTTTCTTTCCTGCTATTTTTAATGCTAATATTCCCATATTAAATGATGTTTTTTCATTGTCTCCTGGTTTCATACCTAACTTAAAAAATTCTTCTTTTGAAATACCTAGCTTATTCCAATATTTATCAAAATATTTTTCAACTAAACTTACAGGGAATATATCATTTCCTGCTGGAACTGGAGTATGCGTTGTAAATATAGTTCTTGATGTAACTATATCTTTTGCAATTTCAAATGATAACTCTTTTTCTTTTATTGTGTCTTTTATTAACTCTAAAGTTAGAAATGCAGAATGTCCTTCATTCATGTGATATACAGATGGTTTAATTCCAAGCGTATTTAACAGATTTATTCCACCTATACCAAGAATAATTTCTTGTTTAATTCTCATTTCTTGATCTCCGCCATATAGCATTGATGTTATATTTCTAAATTCTGGATCATTTTCTTCTACATCAGAATCAAGTAAGTATAATGTAATTCTTCCAACTTCTATCTTCCATACTTTTAAATAAACTTTTTTAGAAAGCATTTTTATTGAAATTAATACATCATTATCTTTTTTATCTTTTACTGGTTTTATTGGCAAATAATTAACATTTATATCTTTATATAATGTTTCTTGTTCTCCTTTACCATCTATTACTTGATGAAAGTATCCCTTTTTATATAATAACCCAATTCCAACTAATGGTACTCCCATATCACTAGCAGACTTTAAATAATCTCCTGATAATATTCCTAAACCTCCAGCATATATTGGCAAAGTTTCATCAAGTCCATATTCCGCTGAAAAATATGCTATTAAGTCATCTCCATTATTTGGATAATGCTTACTAAACCAAGTTGATTTAGTATTCATATAATCTTCATAATTTTTTACTGCTTTATTGTATTTATTAATAAACTCTTCATTTTGAGCCATCTCTTCTAGTTTTTCTTGAGATACTAACTTTAAGAATTTTATAGGATTCTTTTCACATTTTTCCCATAAATCTATATCCATTTCCTTAAATAGTTTTAAAAATTCTGTATTCCACGACCACCACAAATTATATGACATATCATATAATTTATCTATTTTAGCTGGCAATTGTGGTTTTACTGTTATTTTATTAAATATGTAAGACATATTTTTCCTCCCTTGTACTTTAAAACTTTTTTCTATCGTTTTCAATTAATATTATCCCTTAACAAAATGTTTTTGTCAATAAAAAATAGATTTTATTTTTCCTCTTCTTCTGGTGGATTTAAAATTAAATCTATGTCTTTATCTTTTAGAATTTCATCTGTTAAATAAATTTTTGCATCTTTGTTTTGAGTTATTGCTGTCATAGCAATATCTTTATCAGATCTTAATTCTTTGCTTGCATATTTTATTATAAGCCACTTATTTTTAACTGCTTCTAAAACAACTTCTTTATCATTTCTTAACTCTTTACTTGCGTAATATAATGTTTGTCCATCTTTTTTTACTGCTTCTAATATAAGTTCTTTATCCGCTAAAAGCTTTTCACTTGCATATGCTAATACCCATGTTGCATTATTTTTTACTGCTTCCATCATAAATTTTTTATCATCTGAATGTTCTTCTGCTTCTTCTATTTTATACTCTTTTTCATTTTCTTTATTATCTTGTTCTTTCTCGTTTTCTTCCATGTTTCACTTTACCCCTTCTCATCTGCATTTTTATGTTAGCTATGCAATTTTCATTAATTCATATTTAATATATTTTTATTTATTACTAGATTCAACTGTAACTCTATATTCAACATCTGTAATATATGGAAACATTTCTTTTACAGCTTTATAAGTTATCATTGATTTTTCTGGAACAGGATTTCTACTTTTTTGTTCTACTAATTCTTGCATATAGCAATTTTCATCTACTTTATATACCATATATCTATTTCTAACATAATCAAATAATATTTTATAGCCATCATCTAAATCTTTTGAAAATTTTTTAAAATTATAGTTTTCAATCATTTTATTTTACCTTCTCTTTTCATTTAAATAAATTATTCTAATTGAATTTATTATTTAATCATTTCTTCAAATTCTTGTTCTGATATAATTTTAACTCCAAGATTTTCTGCTTTAGTAAGTTTACTTCCGGCATCTTCTCCTGCTAGAACATAAGTTGTTTTTTTAGATACACTACTTGATGTTTTTCCTCCAAAATTTTCGATAATCTCACTTGCTTCTTCTCTTGTATAATTTGTAAGTGAACCTGTTAAAACAAATGTCATACCATCAAATCTATTATCTTCACTTTCTTTTTTTAAAGATACAGTATTTACTCCTGCTTTTTTTAGTCTTTCAATTAAATCTAAAGTTTGTTCTTCTCTAAAAAATGTATAAATACTGTCTGCAATTATTTCTCCAATATCTGATTCTCCCGCAAGATTAGTCATTTCCGCATTCATTAAATTGTCTAATGTTTTATATTTTTTAGCTAAGCTTTTAGCTAATTTATTTCCTACGTGTCTTATTCCAAAAGCAGATAATAAATTTGCTAAATCTCTATTTTTACTATCCTCTATCGCATCTATCAAATTTTGTGCAAATTTTTTACCATTCTTTTTAAGTGATGCAATATCTTCTAATTTTAAATCATATATATCTGCTATATTTGAGATTAATTTTTTATCTATTAGTTGTTCTACAATTTTATATCCTAAACCTTCGATGTCCATTCCACTATCTGATGCAAAATGTACTATATTTCTTAAAGCTTTTGCAGGACACTCAATTCCTGTGCATCTAACCGCTGATTCTCCTTCTTCTCTAATTGCTTGTGCTCCACATACAGGGCAAACTTTTGGCATTTCAAAATCTTTTTCGCTTCCATCTCTCTTGTCTTTCAAAACTTCTACTACTTCTGGTATAACATCTCCCTGTTTTTGTATTATTACTTTATCACCTATTTTTAAATCTTTTTCTTTTATAAAATCTTCATTATGAAGTGTTGTTTTTGATATAGTAGATCCTGCAACTTTTACTGGCTCTAAAATTGCCATTGGGGTTATAGCTCCAGTTCTTCCAACTTGACAAATTATATCTTTTACAACAGTTTCTTTTCTTTCTGGTGGATATTTATATGCAACTGCCCATTTTGGTACTTTAAATGTTGTTCCAATTCTTTCTCTTAAAGATAAATCATCAACCTTTATAACAGCTCCATCTATACCAAATCCTAATTCTTCTCTATTTTCTCCAATTTCTGTAACTGCATTTACGGCTTCTTCTATTGTCTTGCATAATTTTCTAAATGGTACTACATTAAAGCCTAATTTAGCTAAATAATTTAGTTCTTCATAATGTGAATTCCATGTTTTATTTTCTGTTTTTTGAACATTAAATATATAAATATCTAGTGGTCTTTCCTTTGTAATTTTAGGATCTAGTTGTCTTAAAGAACCTGCTGCTGTGTTTCTTGCATTTGCAAATAAAGGCCTACCCAAAACTTCTCTTTCTTCATTTAATTTTTCAAACTCTTTTTTTGAAATAAAAACTTCTCCTCTTACAGTAATATTAAGAGGCTCTTTTAATTTATGTGGAATTGATTTTATTGTTTTTACATTTTCAGTAACATCTTCTCCAACTAAACCATCTCCACGAGTTGCACCTTGAACTAATATTCCATTTTCATATTTCAGTGCACAAGATAAACCATCTATTTTAGTTTCAACACAATAATAGGTGTCTCCTGTTTGCTTTATTCTTTTATCAAATTCATATAATTCATCATAAGAAAAAACATCTTGCAAACTTTGTAAAGGCACTTCATGTACTACCTTTTCAAAATCATCTCTAGCTTTTCCACCAACTTTTTGAGTTGGTGAATCAACTGTAATAAGCTCTGGATTTTCTTTTTCCAAAGCTTTTAGTCTATTCATCATCATATCATAATCATAGTCTGATAATGGTGAATTATCCTCATCATAATATAATTTAGAATAATAATTTATTTTTTCTTTTAATTCATCTATTTCTTCTTTTGCAGTTTTTTTTGTGTTTATATCTTTTTCTGTATCAATTAAATTATCAAATCCTATTTGACCTTTCATAAATCCTCCAAATAAGTTTGCTAAATTTTAGTCAATATTTTAATCTTTTAATAAATCTTTTCCACCTTTCAAATATTCATATCCAGAAAAGATTGTTGCAATAACACATATTACCATAAATATTGTCATAGCAATATTTATAATAAATTGTGGAATTGTCATATATATACCTGCTGAATTTTCCATCATAGTAGCTACACTATTTACTCTAAAAATAAATTTACCAAATCCAAATTTATCTAAGAAAGCTAAAATTACAGCTATCATTTGTGTTACTGTTTTTATTTTACCCCATTTATTTGCTGCTATTACATTTCCTTTCTTTTCTAGTGCAATTAATCTATATCCTGATACTGCAAATTCTCTTGTAATTATTATTATAGGAATCCAAGATGGAAGATTACCCATTTCTACTAATATTAGCATTGCTGATATTACTAATATTTTATCTGCAATTGGATCTAAGAATTTTCCAAATGTAGTTACCTGATTATTTTTTCTTGCTAAATATCCATCAAGCTTATCAGTTATTGAACCAATAATAAAAATTAAATTTATTATCAATGATGTTATTGGAACTCCTAAAACTTCTCCTTGAATATTTACTAGATACATTATGACCATTAACGGTACTAGTAAAATTCTAAATATAGTTAATTTGTTTGGGGTATTCATATAAAATTCCTTTCTTTTTATTTATTAAATTAACATAGTTTCATTTAATAAATTATTTCCTACTTCATTGCTTTCATTATTATTAACATCTTTATTTTCTTTTTCATTTTCTTCAACTACTTTTTGTAATTCATCAATAAGTCTACTTAATTCTTGCATATCTTCACCAAATAATTTCCAGTCATTATTTTTGCTAGAATTCTTTACATTATCATTAGCTTTTATTATAGATTTTACTAAATCTTCTAAATCATCTCTATTCTCTACATCAATATTAACCGCAAATTTAGAACTTAAGTTTTCTAATGCTTCCTCTAAGTTATTACCTATTGCTACTTTATTGCCTGATGCAACTACTACTCTCTTTAAGGTTGGTTTTTGAACATCTTCATTTATGTATTGTTGATAATATGTTTCTACATATAAAATTGTATTATTTACTGGAACTGCAATTAAATTCTTTGTAATTTTTGTTCCACTAACATTTAAGCTTGCTATATCTGATGCTATAGTTTCATCTTGATTTATCTGAGTTTCAAGTTGCGTTGGAGATAGCACATTACTATCTGCTAAAAACTCACATATCTTTAATTTATTCTGTCCATTCTCTGTTGTTCCTATCATATATGATATAATATTTTGTTTTCCATAAGATGAGAAAGGAACAATTAATCCTACCTCTTCAATTCCATTTTTATCTTTTACCATTGTATAATATGAATTTATTTTTTCATTTTTATTGTTATTTTGTATTGAGGCTGTTTCCCATATATCATTTGCTCTATACAAAGTTTCTGATTCCGCATTATGATATTTTTCAATTATTTTTGTTTGAATATCATATAAATATTTTGGATATATAAAATGTTTACTTATATCTTGTGGAATATCACTGCTATTTAAGAATACATTTGGATACATTTTATTATATGCCATAATTATAGGGTCTGTCCTATCTGTTATGTAGAATTTCATTTCTCCATCATAAGCATTTATTAAAATTTTAACAGAATTTCTTATGTAATTGATTTGTTTGTCATTTCCAATATCAAGCTTTTGTGCATAAGGATATTCATTTGTAGTTGTATATGCATCTAATACCCATACTTGATTTCCATTATCATCTACCACTAAATAAGGGTTTTCATCATACATTAAATATGGCATAATAGTTTTTGCTCTATTTAATATATTTCTATTTGTAATAATTTTACTATCTTCTGTAATTGTTCCAGAAAATGCAAGATTCATATCCCCTTCTTTTATTCCTAAAATAATTCTGTCAAATATATTTAAGTTTAGTCCAGCATTTCCTGTATATGTATATTCTTTATTTTCCATTTCTTCAGAAATTGGATAATCTAATTCTGTTTTTTTACTATTTATAACTATTGCATTATTTGTTTCTAAGCCAAAGTATATTCTTGGTTCTTTTATATCAACTACATTTTCACTTGATTCTAAGTCTTTTTGAATATTAATTAAATTACCATATTCATCAGTTTTTCCAGCCATAGTTATAATACTTCCATATCCATGAGTATATTGATATGTTTTATTTGAATATGTTGTATTTTGATTAGATATTTCTCTAGGAGTTATATAAACTAATCTTTGTTTTCCTTCTATATTATAAGATGCAATTTGTGTTTGCCTAAATGTATAATATCCTTTAACTGTTTGTGTTGCTGATAAATCTTGAAGTACATTATCTTTACTTACAATTGCAATGTTTTCTAATAAATTTTGATTTTGTTTTATTTCTGATTCAGTAAGTGTTCCACTATAATCTATATTTTGTGTTGATATTATATCTTGCGTAATACCATAGGCTTGCTTTGTTTTTTCTATATTTGCTAATATATATTCTTGATTTCTTTCTAGTTTATTCGATCCTATAAATATTAATTGATAAAAAGCTAATATTAAAGATAAAGCTATTAAATAAATTGGAACTACCATAATATGTCCTAAAACTCTTCTAGTACTTTTTTCTTTTAATCCTTTATATGCTTTAAATATCGAAAATACTGCGAGTATTGCTAATACTATATATCCTACTAATTTTATGGTTTTATCTGCATTTCCAGCACCATAAATAGAATAGCCTGAGCCATCTCCAAGCTCAATATCCATAAATTTTTCATTTCCAATATTAAAAACCATGAAAGCTATTATTATTAGACCAATTAAAACTGCTATTATTTTTACTCTTGAACCAATTTTTCCAATTAAATCACATTTTACAATAGATTCCCTAGATACACCATCAAAACTAATATTTAGTACAATAAGTGCATATGCTATTGCATAAACAAGTGTTGCAATCATAATAACTAAAAAATATACTAATATAAATTGAATTAGTGGTTTTATAAATACAAAAAAGCTTATGTCTAGATTAAAAATTGAATCTGTCATTCCAAATTGTGAACCACTAAAACATAACAATATTTTATTTAGTAACATTTTAGAACTTAATATACTTCCTATTAATGATACTATAAAGCAGACTGATTTATTAGGAAAGTTTGGCATTTCTTTTTTTTCATCATCAAAGAAAACTTTAAGTCCTTTTTTCAAAGTTCTATTTGTTAGATAAAATGCAAGATATAATATTATAAAATTAATAATAAATGTAATTGCCATATATATTATATCTGTTTTAAATATTGATAAATAATTTTCGCCTATATCTTTTATTTCTAAATAGTTACCTCTTGCGTATATGTACCCTATAACTAAAACTATAAGTGTTATTATAATTACTACTCTAATTCTTAATTTTTTTGATTTTTTATTCTTTTCTGTAACTGAGGTTTTTTTATCCATAAAAATCATTCCTTAAAAGCTTTATTTAGGTTTTTTAACGGCTACCTATAAACCTTAAATACTTAATATTTAATTATTAAGTATTAAGTATTTATTATTTATTATTTATTATTTATTATTTATTATTTATTATTTATTGTTTAACTTTTTTGATTTTTATTGCTCATTTTTTAAATGATAGCATTTATAAAATCTCTACTATTAAAATTTTCCATATCATCTATTTGTTCACCAACTCCAATAAATTTTACTGGTACTTTTTCTTCTTTTGCAAGTCTAATTATTATTCCCCCTTTTGCAGTTCCATCAAGCTTTGTAAGAACTAATCCTGTTATTCCTGTTGTTTCTTTAAACGCTTTAAGTTGTGATATAGCATTTTGTCCAGTTGATCCATCTACTACTAATAGTATTTCTTTTGAAGAATCAGGAAGTTCTCTATCTATAACTTTTTTCATCTTTTCTAATTCATCCATTAAATTCTTTTTATTTTGTAATCTTCCTGCCGTATCACAAATTAATATATCTGCATTTTCTTCTTTTGCTCTTTTGCAGGCATCAAAAATTACAGAAGATGGATCTTGATTTTCTTTTCCTTTTACTAACATACAATTTGCTCTATTTGCCCATACTTCAAGTTGTTCAACTGCTGCTGCTCTAAATGTATCACCCGCTGCTACAATAACTTTTTTTCCTTGATTACGATATTTGTTCGCAATTTTTCCAATTGAAGTTGTTTTTCCTGATCCATTTACTCCAACCATTAAAATTACTGCTGGTTTTCTTTCAATATGTAAATTTTGATCTAAATCATCAAATATTTTACAAATTTCTTCTCTCAAAATATTTTTTACATCTTCTGTTTCTTTAATATTTTGTTTTTTTATTTTTTCTCTAAGGCTTGATATTATTTCCTCAGTTGTATCAAATCCCACATCTGCCATAATTAATTTTTCCTCAAGCTCTTCAAGTAATTCTTCGTCTACTTTTTTAAAACTAAAATTTATTTTTGTTTTACTTAATCCTTGTTTAAGTTTATCAAAAAAACTCATAAATATATTATATGGTAACTTATAACCATATTTCTCCTTTCAATTTTTATGTAAGCTTATTTTATCATATACATAAAAAAAAAGCTATACTTATTTTATATCTTTTAATTATAATTGTTTTACCTTTCAATTGACGTTATAATTATTTTTTAAGAGTAATATATTTTTTCATGTAAAAAATATATATAACTAAATTAATAAACTTTTTTATAAAAATTGTAATTAAAATCTAGTAATTATTTATTTTTTATGTTAAAATGATTTTGTTATTTTGTATGCCACTATAGCTCAGTTGGTAGAGCAACAGATTCGTAACCTGTAGGTCGTGAGTTCAATTCTCACTGGTGGCTCCAGATAAATTTATATTATAATTATATTATAGGAGAAACTAATAATGAACACTGATTTTTATAAATTATTTAATCTAAGTTTAGCAAAACAAAAAGGAACTTTAACTGATGAAATGGTTAAAGAAAATTATCTAAATAAAAGAAAACAATATTTCCAAATGATAAAAAAATGTGGTGATAAAAAAGAAAAATATTCTATCATTGAATTAAAAGAAGTTTTCGATGATGATTATTTAAAATTTTTAGATGAAGCTTATAAAGCTATAAAAACAGAAAATGATAGACAAAAATATGACGAGTCTATTGCAAATTCAAAAAAAGAGTCTAAAAATCAAGATTCAATTAAAAAGAAAGATTCAGATATCAACTCAGTTAATGTTAATGCAGACTCTCAAGATAATAAAAGTGATACTAGTACGGCAACCTCTACTAATACTACTTCAAAAGATCTTTCTTTTGTTCCAATATATAAAGGTAATTTTGGAAAAATTCCACCAAAAAAGGATACTTCTACAAATAGTAAAGATATATCCGAAGATAAACGTAAGGTTGTTTCAAAAAATAATCATGATGACATAGATATATAAAAATTATTTAGCATTTAGAAAAAATTACTTTCTAAATGCTTTTTTACTTTCTCTAATACATTTTTTATAGTTTGCTATCTATCATGTGAAAATCCATCATCTATATTTTTATCTTGTTCAACACTAAAATCACTTTCTTTTTCTACTTTATGAGTAAATTTTTGTAATTCGTTTTTTTGCATTAATGGTGTTTTTATTATGTTTCCATAATTTTCTTCTATTTCTTCATCATCATAATCAATTCCTCTGTAATCTTGCCTATTTTTATCAGTCATATATTCAATATAAGTTTCTCCTGATATACCTGTAATTAAATCTTTTTTTCGAGGTACAGGCACGGTAACGCCTTGTTCGTATTGTGCTTGAAATTTCTTATCCATATTTTTTTCTAATATAAATGAATCTCCATAGAATTTAGCATTTTCAGGAGTGAGTTCTACAAATCCATTTGATAAAATCTCTTCTGCAAACTTCTTACCACCTTGTAAATTAATACACCAATATCCCGCCATTGGAGTAGCTTTTCCTCCAAATCTCTTATCTTTAATAAATCTTCCAGATATACTAATATTATCTCTTTTAAAAAATTGCCTATAAGTAGCATCAATTAAAAAGTTTTTTTCTATATAAGTTCCATCTTGTTGTTTAACTGGTATTGCAACACTATTGAATGCATGTCCTCCTAAATTTTCACCCGTTATAGTTGGATTTATATTAGAAACTCTAGCTTCTAATCCCATTTTTTTAAGAATAGTGTATACTATTCCTTGTGATAGGCCACAATATCCCATTAAATCGCTTTCTTTTATATCACCTTTTAACTCATTATTCAGACATTTTCTATCTGCTTGCACAACCCATTCTAAAATTTTATTAGCCTCTTCAATAGTTAATCCATCAACCATTTCTTTACTATTTAAATTTTTTTCTAATATATTTTTTAACTTTCCCTCTATATTTGCAATATTAGCAAGTTCTATTTCATTATATTTTTTTATATACGGCTGTGTATCAATCAAAAATTCTTTTCCTTCTTTATACCCCAATAATTCTTTTAATGACTTTTTTATTTTATCCCATTTTGAAATTGTTTTCAAAGAATTATTTTCACTCTTTTCTTCCTCTCTAATTTTCTGTTGTTGCGAAACAATTTTATCTTTTGAATTTAATCTCTCTATTAACTCAATTCTTTTGAATAATTGCGACATAATTGAATTTCTCGATTCTTCCGAGAGTCCATCAAAAGAGTCTTTTAATATTTCTTCAATATCTTTTTTGTTCAATTTTTCTTGAATATTTTTTCCAAATGGAACAATTTGTGATGGATATAATTCATATAATTGTTCTATTACTTGCTCTGCAGAGAATTTGTGAAAAAAACTTCTATAATCACATTCTATAAATGCCACTCCCATATCGTAATATTCTGGATTTCTAAATTTTCCCGTCTCACTATTCTTAATAATAAGCATATTATCCATCTTTATGTCAGTATTGCCTATCAATGCTGATACAAAGATATATTTTTGTAAGTATTCTTTCCTTAATCTTAAATCTTCTAAAGTTATACCTGGAATCGTTGAAATTTTTTCTAAATCATTCTCTATAAAATCATCTACTCTATTAATTGGCCTGTATTCAACTAATCCTTCATCTAGTTCCACAAACTGTTCATTTTCATTTAATATATTTACAGATAAACATCCATTACTTTTTTCATTATCATTTGCAAGTAGAATATCAGCATGAGGAAATCCTATTTTATCCATTAATTTAGCAGATATTAATTCTCTAAAATCTTCATCTTTATCTCCTCCCATCATGCAACCATTCATTTTATAAAATCCTGTTTTTCCTATTTGAGGAATATAATATTCACCTCTTACAGATGTGAAATTTCCTAGTATATCATCTTCGTCTTTTACAAGTGTTAAATCTGATAGTTTAATTCTATCCATGTTTTCTCCTTCTTTTGTTTTAATACTTTGTTCTCATTCAAGAAGAATATATCATATTTTATAAAATTTTTCTATAATTTATAAATAATAATATAAAAATAAATAGAAACTTAGCTTATAATTTAGAAGAATAGCTCTACTTATGAAGCTTGTTATAAATATTAATTATAAAAAAACTATGTGGAATGTTATTTCATTTCACATAGCTTTTCAGATTTCTAATAAGATTCCTGATTTTTAATACAAATAATTTAAAAGTTATTTACTCGACTTTTAGAACTTTAATTTTAATAATATTTCCATTAACACTATATTTTCCTTCAAATCCAACTGTTTTTCCTAAAATACATTCTCCAATCGGTGAATTTATAGAAACTTTATTTTCATCAAATTTTCCTTGTCCACCGGTTAAAATGAATGTATCTTCTTCGCCATATCCATCAGATTCTTCCATATATACCCTAATTTTAGACCCAACTTTGATAACACTTTCATCTTCATCAGGATCAGTCTCAATAAGTTCAGCTGTTTCAATTTGATGTTTTAATTGGTTAATTTCATAAATTAGCCCTCTTTCTTTAATTTCAGTTTGCTCGAATGCAAAATTATCATGCCATGCATCACCTTCATTTTCAGCTGCTTGATTTTTATACTTTCCTAGTTGCCGAAGTTCTTTTTGTTTTAGTTCTAATTCTTTGTTAAGTTCTTCAAACCCTGCCTTTGTAAATTTTAGTTTTTGTGTCATAGTATAGTCTCCTCCTTAAATTATGTGTATTATAATATATATATAAGCATTATTGCTTTTTAGCTAAATAATTATTTATATACCAACTTGCAAATTGATCTTTTGCATCTCCCCAAAATGTTGCCTCTTTTTCATAGTCTATATCTCTTAATTCACTTAAAGTTTTTGTTTCTCCATCTGGTATATAAAATTTGTCATGCCATCTGCCTCTTGTTCCTCTTGCTTCATATGCTATAGTTCCTGTGCCTCCTCCAGAAAAAACTATTGCTTTTTTGCCTGGTTCACAGAAAGCAAAACAATGTTCTAATCTTGCTTTTCTATTTTTTTCATTTTTAAACAATTCCAAGAATTTTTCAACACCTATTTGTTTATCAAAATAATGATTATATGGTCCAGGAAGTCCTCCTAATGCATCAATATATAATCCACTATCTGATTTCAATACTGGTAAATTTAATTTATTTGCTCCATATTCAGCACTAAATGCTGCTACGTCTATACAACTTTCTGCCTGAATTTCTAATATTTCAAAATCCGGATTTACAATTTCTAAATTAAATCCATATTTTTTCCCAAAGAATTCATTTGCTTCGTTTACCTTATTAGGATTTGTCGTTAAATAAATTAATTTTTCCATATTTTCCTCCATCTATAATATTATATATTTCTCTATATTTTTTATACTTTTCATCTCATTTATAAACAATTTGTTTATTTTATGTTTTTGACAAGCAATTCTAAAATGTAATTTATTATTTTGATCCCAAATAGGAACAAGAGAAATATTGTGTTGGTTTAATATTTTAATAAATTCATCTTTAAATATAGTTTCAGTAAATAAAGTGTTTGAATAAGTATTAAGTGTTTTTATTTTAACATTATTTAATTCATTTTTCAAATAATTTATTTCTTTTTTTATCTTCTTGACATTATCCTTATAATTATTGCTATTTATTACTTTATTTGCATAATATGTTGATATACCAGAAAATTCATTTATTGTTACATTATCTTTATATAGTTCTTTTAATTTATTCTCGCATACTAGATATCCAATTCTTAAATTTGCCAGTCCATATGCCTTAGAAAAACTTTTTAATATTATCATATTTTCACATATTCCAGTCTCTAATAAACTCTCTTGCTCCGAAAACTCTATATTAGATTCATCTATCATAAAATATATATTTGGATATTTTTTTACTAATTTTTTTATTTCCTTATTTTCTAATAATAGCCCTGTTGGATTGTTAGGATTACATATATATACCATTTTTGTATTTGTATCTATTGATTCTTCTATAAATTTAAGATTAATCTGATAATCTTCCAAAAATACTTTTCTTGTTTCCGCATTGAAAGAATTTGTTGCATATTCTGCTTGTTCAAATGATAAATATGGCATAACCAGATTTCCACCATCTTTCAAAAGTATTTTACAAATGTTTTGTATTAGCCCATTTGATCCAGCTCCAAGTATTATAGAATATTTTTCATCAAAAAATTTATATTTATTTTTTATGCTTGCAATTAACTTAAGATTCTCTTCCTCACTTGGATATTTATCTAACTTATATTTTTTTATATTTCTAAATGGATATTTTGACAAATATGTTCCAGATAATGTCATATCTATTTTATTTGATTTTATGTGAGCATAATCTTCTCTGTAATTTTTATATGAAATACAATATTTATCACTATTTTTGTAATGTAATTGACCATACATTTCTTTTTCCAACCTCACTAACATCTGTAATATGTTCATCAATTTCTTTTATAAATTTAAAACCTATTTTTAATAAAATCTGTTTTATTTGTTCTTTTCCCATCAAAATCATAGGTGATCTTCCTTCTATTTCATAAAGATAATTTTCTTTCATTTCAGTTAAATCTAATGTTATAATGTCATTCGTAAATATGGAAATAATTGCATATCCTTCTGGTTTCAAAACTCTATATATTTCTTTAAATGATTGCTTATATTCATTGATACTTGTAGCATTATGAATAACTCCAATTGAAATTGCTAAATCAAATTCATCATCTTTTTCCTTAATTTCACTCATTCTTCCATATTTATATATTATATTGTTTTCTTCTTTACAATACTTAAACATTTCAATATTTTTATCTATGGCTAAAGTTTTAATATTTTTACTTGCTAAATATCTAGAATATCTTCCTCCACCACATCCAATGTCAATCGCATTTCTTACAATATTATTTTCTAAAATTTCTTCAATTTCATCTGTTATATATTTACTTGGTTTTTTCGTATAAAATAGTTTATTAGTATTATCTTCTTTCCAGAAAGAATCTATAATTTTTGATTTTGATATTATATATTTGTGATTACATATTTTTGTTTTAATAACATTTAGGTTTAATCTTTCCATTTCATCTTTACAGTATTGTGTATCTTCTGATTTATTAGTAATTGTAAAGAAAGCTGGTCCAACAGATGATAACGCTAAAAATTGACAATGTTTTGTCTCATATAATTTTCTTATTTCTTTAGCAATATCATTCATTTTTGGAAATACGAAAGAACAATTATCTATACTTCCCATATTAAATCTATAATCAAAAACAATATCTGCAAGAGATTCAATTTTACCTTCTGTCATATCTGGAAGTACACTATGTAAAAATATATATGCAATTTTATCTTTATATTCATCTCCTGTTTTCTTAAATTTCCATAAATTTTCTTCTTCTAATGTCATTAATAAATCTGCATCTTGTTCAACAAAATCATTAGGAATTCCTATTAGTATTTCTCCTTCATAATTCATCTTTGAAATTGTACAAGCTTTACCACTTATAATGATTATTCCTTCATCTGTTTGACCATTAGTTGCACCTCCACCTATGCATTGAACAACTTTTAAGTCATCATTATTAGAGTCACTTACTTCTTCACCATGATTAGAAGCTAAATATTTTATTAAATCTTTTAATAGAATCAGATTTCCATATAGTTCGTTTATTGCGACTGCTACTGCTGAAATTGTTGAACTACTCGAACCAAAACCACAATGTTTTGGAATATCATTATCATCCACATCAATTTCTAATGAAGGATTTACATTAAGTGCATTGCACATTAGTAAATATGCATGTTTTATTAATACTTTCCTTTTTGTTCTATCGGAAATTAATAATTTTCCACCTTCAAAATTTGTAACTTTTATTTTTACATTAATATATTTTTCAGCTGATATTACAACCTCTCCTGGTGTAAATACCATTGTATCATTATATGTGACTGCTGCTGGGTTAATTGCCATGGCATCTAATCTGCATGGATAATTAACTTCAATTTCTTCATATTTTAATATTTTTTCTTCATTATTTTTCTTATAATATTCATTGAATATGTGTCCAGCCTTTACAATTGGAAATCTTTCTACCATCTTTATTTCTCCTCAACTAAAAATACCCTATATGCCTTAGGTCTAAATATTTTTCTAATGTTCTTTATTCTTTGATAATATTTTTGTTTAAATGGATATGAATATTCTTTTATTATTTTTCCATCTGATTTGTCTATCATATTTCTCCAATGTTTTAAAGTCAAAAATCTATCATCTCCATGAAGTGTTTCATCATCATCAAACCATTTAGTTGGTATGACTATTATAACTTTTTTAGCAATTCTTAATTGTTGTTTAATTGTATCCATTATCATATCATCATCAAAATGCTCTAATACACCTACACTGTAAGCTAAATCGAATTCCTTTTCTTGAAAATCAAGTTCAAACATAGATTTTTTTATATATTTAACTTTTCTTTCTCCAAAATATTCTTTTTCTAATTCTTCAGCTAGCTTTATAATATTTTCATTTACATCTATACCTGTTACATTAAATCCTTCACTTGCTAATTGTGAGCAAACTATACCTGTACCAGACCCAATTTCTAGTATTTTTCCATTATTACATTCTTTTTTTAGAATTTTAATTAATTTTTTCTTGTGTTTAATTTTAAATTCCATATATGATTTATTTCCGCCACTTTTTTCTATTTGATTTTTATATACATCATACCAATCTTCTAATTCATTATTATATTTTATACTCATTATATTTACTATATAACTCCTTTAAATAATCTGAAACTTCTTCATTTTTTGTTATCACTTTTTTTGATATATTTTTGCAGTAATCACAAGCATTGCAATTATTTATACATTTATCATTTACAAAAAATTCAATAAATCCATCTAATTTTTCATTATCAATATATATATGTCTAGGGTAAATTCTTGGTTGTCCTAATCCTCTAACTCTTTTAATTTCATTATATGCCTCTTTCCTTGTATTCACTTGCACTTTTTCTAATTTCTGTTCACCATTTTTATCAAGATATCCATGTCCTTGTATTAAGTCAATTAAATTTCCACTGTATTTTCTATCTGTATATGCCTTTACTCTTTTTACTAATTCATCAGTTGGAAATCCTCTTTCAGTTATCTTAAAATGTTCTATTCCTATTTCTTCATAATATTTAATATCTTCTGGTCTAACCCAAGGCGATTTTATGTATTCTTCATTTTTATTGTTTTGTATCTCTTGACAGTAAAATAAACTCCAATCTTCATAATTTTCTTTTCCTAAAGTTTTATCTGATGCATGTGATAATGATGTAGTATGTGTAAAAATCATTGGGCAGTTTTTTATACAACTATTTGTAACTAATATTTCTATTTTAGCATGCTTTAAATTTTCTACCATATATTTTAATTTTTTAAAATCTCTATTTATTTTTACGAAATCTGCACATATAATGTCAGCTCCCATATCCTCCCAATATTTAGCCCTTTCAAACGAATCAACACAAGCAAATGTTGAAACTCTTATAGTAAAATAATCACCAAAATATTTTTTTACTAACTGTAAAATATATGGGTTTGTAACTGTTAATGCATTTACACCAATTTCTTTAAGATATGTTAAAAATTCCTTAAATTTTTCTTGCCATTCTGGATTTTGTTCATTATTTGCTAAACAGCTTCCATTTAGCAAATAATTAAATTTAATTCCACTTTCTCTTACTTTTTTTACATGTTTTTCAAATTTTATAGTTTCAATATCTTTTAATTCATCATCTGGTCTTCCTCCTCCGATAATATCATTTTTTAATTTTCCATAAATTTCATATATCGGATATTTTTTTACTTTTTCAACTAATTCATCTTCATAATTTGTTGCTAATGATATCTTCATAAACTTTATCTTTCCTCCTCTATGATTCTTTCTTTAATTTCTCTTATAACATCTTGATATATCATATCATCATTTTGTTTTTTAAAATAATATTTTCCTTTATCTTGATTATTCAATACAAATTTTTTAATTTTATCTATTCCCATTGTTTCTTCAACCTTAACTATTTCTTCATATTCTTCTTTTGAAATATTTGTTTTTTCTCTTTGATTGTAATTTTTTCTAAATAAATCATAATCTCCATCTATAAAATAAATCTGATAATCTATTATTCCAGAATACTTATTAAAATATTGAATTCCCTCTATTGACCTATATCCAATTACAATATAGTCTTTTTCTTTTTTGACATTAGCAATTTTACTTATAAGCATATTCGAGAAATTTTCTCCATATTTCTTTTCGTTTTCTTCCATCCATTCTTTAAAGCTACTATTATTGGTATTAAATCTTTTATATGCTTCTCTTATAATTGAGCCTGTATCAATAGTTTCAATAGGCACACTTTCTGTTATTTGACTTGCTAAATAATTTTTCCCACAACCTCTATGTCCACAAAAATAATGTATCATTTTTTCTCCTATAATTATAACAAAAGACAAGTGTCAACACTTGTCTTTTGTTAATATATAATATATTTCATCATATATTATGTTAACACATTTTATATTTTTTTGTCAATACTGATTAGAAACTTTTTTATTTTATAAAATATATCATATTAAAAAAATTTTTCCACAATTTATAAATAATAATATAAAAATAATTGGTTTCTTCATATACTAAAATTATCTCTTATAAAAAATTATCAATTCTGTCTGGCATCAACAGTTTCAATGGTAAGAATATAAGCCGAATTTGAACTACTCCCATCTCCTGCATTATTTCCTGCAATTTTAACTGTAGATTTTAGAGTAACAACCGGACGAATCCCCATTGTAGCATCTTCAACAACCCCACCCGGATACCCAGTATCTAAAATGTCCCATATACTAAGGTAATCATAGGAAATACCACCAATCCAATATTTTTGTCCAATACATAGCATATCATTCCACTTAGTATTCCAGCTTTTTTCTTTTTCTTCTACTAATTTCTTTAACATGCTCGTCTGTAAATTTTTTCCTTTCAATTGAGTCATTGTTTGCGTTTCACCCGTTATTGCCTCATATAGTTCTTCAACTTCATTAATTGGCTTTTTTTCTGAGCCAGTATTTTCATTATAATGTGTCAAGCAACTAAATGTATGCACTCCTTTGTCTATATCTATAAAACCATTATTGAAAACTTTCCTTAAATCATCCAAACCAAACCCATTTCCTCTAAAACCAATTCCGGACTCTACTTTTGTGATTGATTTATACAAGTTATCAAAGTCATTTAATGCAGTTGATGTACGGGATAAACCTGGTATAGTTTTGGGAAAGAAATAAGTTAATGGACATCCTGCCGATATTAATTTTATTGTTTTGCTGTTTTCATCTTTACTTAATACCCTCCAACCTGTTAAAGGCTCTGTCGTTGTTGTATAAAATTCAGAAAAATCGCAATTATTTACATATTCTGAATTGTAGTCTGTTCCACTATCCATATATACATAATCACCTATTTCAACAGTACTATATAAATCTATTCCAATTTCTTCTTTTGGATCCGATGGTGTTGAATCTTTTCCTTCTGTTATTTTATCTATCTCTTTTTCTACTTCTCCTAACTTTTCTGCCTCATCTACTTCTGATTCTTTATATTTTTCTCCTGCATATTTTGCCCTTTGAAATAGTCCATTTTGGCTCAATGCTGTTGTTAATGTTACTCCTGCTAATATTAATAGTATTATTATTGTGATTACTAATGCTATTAATGTTATTCCTTTTTCCTTATAGTTTACTTTTCTCATCTTTAGATTTTCCTCCTTGTTTTTTTATTATTTATTTTTTTCCTTATAATTATTAATAAATTAATTTTATTATTTATACAGTGTTAGGCTAATATGTTATACCATTTTACTTCTATGTCTTTTATTAAGTAAAAAGATTAATAAAAAAAGTATAAAATTTTGTAACTCATTTATTTCAATGACTTTGCAAAATTCTATACTTTATTTTTTTACAATTTTGTAATAAATTTTATTTTTGTTTTATTCTTATAATTGTTTATATTATGCTATATTTTATATGTATTTATTTTTTATTAATCTTTTTACTTAATAATATTTTTTGCTTTTTTCTTTTTTTAAAATAGCTCTATTTGTAGAGCTACCCGTTATTGTGATACTATAATTGATGACATTGTTTTAATTCTTTTTCTTTTAATTTCATGTTTTCTTTTATAATATCTAATTTTTCAAATACCTGTTTTATATATTTAGGATTATATGCACTAGCATCATAATATTGAATAAGTAATAATTTTTTCATAATCTCAATATTATTCATATTAACATCTTGTATTTCTATAGTCTTTGCGTGATTTTCAATCAAAAAGCAAATATTTCTTACTTCGCCTTCTGCATATCCTAATCTTTCTAAAACATGTTTTGCAATTTGCGCTCCTTTTTCTGGATGCTTTCTAAAGTGCCTTACATTTTCATCATCTTGATAAGAATGCGGTTTACCTATATCGTGTAACAATAAAGCTAATCTTATTTCTAAATCCGGTTTTGAATTTTCTAATGCTACTAATGTATGTTTCCATACATCATATAAATGCCAAGGATTTCTTTGTTCAAAACCATCTTCATCTTCTAATTCAGGAATCATCTGAAAAATTTGCTTTTTATTCTCTTGCAAACTTCTTACCATTTCTTCACTATTTAGACTAAGAATGTCTTCTATATTTTTCCTATTCATTAGATACCTTCCTTATCTTTCTCAATTTGCTTTTGATATCTATCCTCCTCTGAGTAAGCAATTTATCGACACACAACATTTTCTTTCAACTTATTGATTTTTCTAATAATATTTAAACTTTTTATGTATTAATAAATTGACTACTTTTTTAATTTTAATTATTTTTTATGTCTTTTGATTCGATTAAAAGCTCATCAAAGTCAGAAATATATTTTTTGTCTTGCACAACTCTATATTTCTTATATTCATCTAAGGCTAACTTATCTGCTATTTCTCTTTTTATTTTACCATTATCCTTTAAAATATTGTACTCGTTTATTTTTAAAAATACTTCTAATTTTTCTTTCCATTCTTTCATTGAAATAATTTTGCCTAATTTTACTTGTCTTTCTGCATAGTCTAAATACATTGAAACTAGATTATTTAATTCTTCTATTTCTTCTTTGTCTAGATAATTTTTTGCAATAGTTACATCTGTTTTAAGTATTTTTCCATTTGGTCCATTTTTTAATAGCTCACTATTTAATACAAAGCCTTTTTTTATATACTCTTTTAATGTTTTAGTTGCCCATATTCTAAAATCTGTTGCTTCTTTTGAGTTTACTCTATAACCAACTGCTATTATTGCATCTAAGCTATAAAATGTGATTTGTCTTGAAACCTTTCTATTTCCTTCGTTTTGAACTACTCTAATTTTTTGAATAGTTCGATTTTCTTCTAATTCTCCAGTTTTAAATATATTTTGTAAATGATAAGTAATGTTATTTTCTGCAACATTAAATAGTTCTCCCATAGATTTTTGTGTTAACCAAAAATCTTCATCATTATATAAAACTTCTACTGATATGTTTTCATTGTTTTGACTTTGATATATGATTAAATCTTTTAAGTTTTCTACATTGTTCAATAAACATTCCTCCTTTTCAACTTTTAAGTATTTCTTAACAATTAATTATTGTTCTTTTACATATTCTTGTTCTTTCATTTTTGTTTTTTCTATACTTTTAATCAGCTGTACTTGTTCGTTAATTTCTCCAGTTCTTGTTGTTTCTTTTGTTAATTCTACTGTTTCTTGAATTAACCCTTTTGTTCTATCTTTTGCTCTAAATATTAATTCTGTTCTTTTGTCTAAATCACTAACAGCATCTTTTATTTTAAATACTTCAATATCTCTCTTCGTTTCACTTTTGCCTTTTTCCATATAAAACATTTGAGTCCAATCGCTTAGCCCCTTAATACCTCTCTCATCCCATATAGATTTCCACAATTCATCGCTAAAATATTGTCCATTTCCTTTAAAATTATTTCCAAATTTCTGTACTATTGCTTGTAAAGTTTTATTATCTCTCGTCTCAGCATATTCATCTGCCATCATTTGTATCTTTTGCATTTCTGCTTCAGCACATTTTTGTTTGTCTACTATAACTATAGGTATATTAAAGTCTTCAGCTGCTTTTAAGCTATTTTGCCATATTTTTTTATCTTCCTGCTCATTTCCTGTTTTTATAAAAACAACATAGCTTGGTTGTTTTCTTGTTCCATCTTTATTGTTTCTATTAAATAGCATCTCATTGTAATTTCCTTGAAGACACCCTTCTGATTCATTTATCATTGTGTTCTCTGTTAAAAATTTTACTTCTCTTTTAGCAATCGGTCTGAATCTAGCTGCATCTGAACTCATATCTTTAGGACTTGCTGCCATTAATGTCCCTCTATCATAATCTGTAAATCCATACACCACATTCTTAATATGTGCTGTCGCAAGCATATCATTTCTTATATAACTAGTACAAAATCCTTGTGAAGCTATTTGTGGTCTATTCCAATCTTCTCTATACTCTTCTCTTTCATTATTAGTATGATAAGCTCCAATTGATGATAAAGATATGCTAAATTCTGTTCCTGCATCATACACTTTCACCTCTCCATTTTCTGTCTTTGTAACACCTAGAAAGTTCTTTTCATCAGTTTTAAAGAGTTTCTTATTATACGTCTCTAAATATGCATCATTTAACCCTTCTGCTATTCTATCAAGATTTTCCATCTCCATTTTAGGCATAGTTTTACTATCCTCATATATTTGTCTTAAAATATCTAAATCGTCGGTTTCTAATATAGTTCTTAAGCTGTAAATATATTTTACAAACTGTTCATTTTGCTCAGTTATTTCAAGATTATTGATGTCCATTGCATACTGTTCTACCAATTTTTTAGCATCTGTTAACGATTGTCCATAAACGCTCATTAAAACTGCGAACTTAACCCTCTCATCATCTTTCATTTCCATTATTTTTTGATATTGTTTTAATTGTTCCTGAGAAGTTTTATTTATAATATTGTCTAATACGCTTCGTTCAATTTCTTCATACTTATCTACTTCTTCCAAATTAGATATATTAAAATAGTTCTTTTTACTTAGTATTTTACATACTTGTTCAAGTTGTTCTTCTGATAGCTTCTTTTTGCTTATATCATTAGATAAGTCTTTATATTCTTCACTATATAAATTATTAACAATTTTATCTGTAATACTAATCCAATCTATATCTTTTTCATCATAAATTTTTAATGTCTTAAAAAGGACTTGTAATGAGTTGTCATCTAGCTCACATATTCTTTCTTGTATATCTGGATAACAAGTAATTAATGATAATTTTTCATTCAAATTAGAGTATTTTTTATCTAATATTTTATATTTGATAGTTCTTAGCAAATCATTATTTTTTTTGTATAAATCTTTTACTGCTAATTGTTGATTTTTATCCAACGAATAAGTATTTGCTATAATTTCTAATATCTGATCATCTAATGACGCATATTTTAATAAAGTTTTAACATCGTCACATTTTGAATTTTCTTTTATAAATGATGTAACACTATTTGTACTAATAGTCTCTAAAACCATATTTTTATAAACATCACTTTGCAATGTGCTTAATAAATCTAATTTTGCATTTTCATCTTGCATACTTTCTATAATTAGGCCTCTTGCTCTATCATCTTTAATTTCTTTGAGGAAATCAGCTTTTTGTTCCTCATAGTCTGGAGATAAAGAACTTATTATACTAGCTTTATCAATATCACTGTCTAATTTATCTATAGCTTTTATCCTGATATTTTCATGTAGTCTTGGGATAATATCCATTTTTGTCACAATATAGTCTAATGCTTCTAAAACATATGATTCTTCCATACCTAATATAATTTTGCTTTTAAATGCATCATCAAATATAGAGAATTCATTCATAGGCCATTTTCTTAAGAACGCAATTTTTTGCTCATCTGTTTCTAATCTTTCCATTATTACATTTAATGTTGGAGAATTCATTTGAAAGGTTCTTTCATCACTATTTAATTTTAAAAACTGTTGCATCAAAATATCTGAATTTTTTATATTAATTAATGCTCTCATTTTTAAATCATCATTAGGTAATTGGCTAATTAATTCAGCAATTTTCATATCATCTACATTTTTTAAACTACCTAATATTCTCAATTTTAAATAATCAACATTAATTTTACTGAAATATTTAATTTTATTTTCATCACTGTCATTTAAAATGCTTGCTGTTATATCTTCTAAAATATGAGTGATTTCTTCTTTTTCCTGTTCTACACCTGTTTGATTTAATACCTCCATATAATGCTTATATAATTCCTGCTTTTTTTCTATGCTTCCAATAGATAAATACAATTTTAATTTAAACTGTTTGACCACACCTATATTTTTCATGTTTACTCCTTAAGATATTATTTTCTATATAAATCTTTTTACATTGTCATGTGAATCATAATGCTTTATCTTATATGTAAAATCTTTAATATTTCATTTAAAATTCTTTTAAATATTGGCTCTTTATATTCTATCATTTGCATACTTTCTTTTGTTTTATTATTGGTTTGTAATATGGATTTTTCTTTCTTGAATATATCATTAGGGTTATACTTTTCATATAACATATCTTGATACTTTTTTTCATTTTGAGCATAAATTTCCTGTAATCTCCTTTTTTCTTCTTTATCTTTGCACCAATACTGTAAATTAAGTAATGCAATAATAGCTAAAGTTTCTTCTTTTAAATTTTGGTCTTTTATTGGAATATCTTTATCAATAATTTTAAAATAATCTTTGTCTTTTTCTTCTTTAAAGAATTCTCTTAATTTTTTTGGAATTTCATTTTTTTGTTTTTCACTTAATAATTCTAAAAACTCATCTATTTCTGCATATGCTTGTCTTGTTTTTATTGATATACTCATATTTAAACCTCATTAATTATATTTTTCCTATGTAAATTACCTATTCTTGGTGTGTGTCGATAAATAGTTTATTCCTATATTGCTTCATTATTCAAATGACTTCTACTGTAAGATTATACTTTATTGTGTCGTAAATATCTTTCCTCCTCCGAAAAAATACAGCCACAATATTTTTGCATATATAGTCCTAGTTCTTTTGCCTTCTTTTTTCCTTCCCAAAATCCTTCTCTAAAATCTCTATAAACAAACTCAATTCCATATTTTTTACTTAAATTTTCCATATAAGATTTTATAAAATCATGTTTTTGATAAATACTATAAAGAAGTGTTGTTGAAACAGCATCATATCCATTTTCTTTTGCATATTCAAATGTTTTTATAAATCTTACTGGATAGCAATAATTTATACATCTTGCATTTAAATCTTTTACCGCTTCTTTACAAAATTCATCTAAGCCATAATTGTCATCAATTATGGCATTTACATTTATATTTTTTGCATATTCTATTAAGCAATCTCTCCTTGCTTTATATTCTGTATAAGGATGAATATTTGGATTAAACCAAAATAACGTAGGTTCTATTCCTTCCTCTCTTAACTTGTCTATACAATATACACTACAAGGTGCACAACAAGTATGTAATAATAATTTCATTTTATCTTGTTTTATCAATTATATAGAAATATTAATCTATTTAATTGATTAATTCCCTTCTTTTATATTTTAATTAATCTTCTTGATTGTTATATTTTAAAATTCCTCCAAATTCGTTTTCATAAACAAGTTCTGCATTCTCCCATAATTTATCTTTTTCTTGTATGTAAAAATTTCCATTATTAAAGTAAAGAACATAATCTACCTTTCCTGCTTTTTCGCCTACAGACATTGCCTTCTTTTCTAAGCAGACCTGTCCACTATCAGGAATATCTTTATTTATTATTCTTGTTAAAGAGTATGTCCAAAAAACTTGCTCGAAACTTCCTGCAACTTCTACTTTTGCTTCCTCTGGAATATTATCCTTTACATATTTAATAAGTTCTATTTCTTCTTTTGTTACATCTTTTGATGGTAGTTGTAATATTGTCTTATTAGCTCCATAAATATCTGCTACTTGCCAAAATCTCTCACCTTTATCTATTATTCCAGGAGAAATATTTGTATTAAAGAATATTAGTGTAATTAGTATAGCTAATATATATACTCCTAAATATATACTTGGTAAAACTTTACCTTCTTTATTAGCTACTATCAAGCCACCTTTAAAACTTAAATAATAAAGTAATACCCATAATGCATAATAGTTCTTATTTAAGTAATACATTGATACTTTTCCAAAGTTATATCCTATAAATAATAATACTATGTAAAAAATTGTAAAAATTGCTATTAATGACTGACCTTTATTCTCTTTCCAACCTTTAAATATTGCTATAATTGTAAATGGTAACAACATTATCATATTTGAAAATAAATTAACGTATATATATCCATAAGCTTTTAATCCTTTTCCAATTATATTTTCTTGTTGTTCTATTGCATTAGAAATATTTAATTTTTTATTGATAATTACCCCATATACTTCTGGTGTAATATGATAAATATATCCAAAGAAAAATGGCATTAACAATGACACAAATAATAATATAAATAATTTTTTAGAAAATATTTTTTTATTTTTCTTATAATTGTCAATGCAGAAATATATCCATAATCCACTATATACATAGGGAACAAACATAAAATATGAAGCAAATAATCCATAATTCAATAAGAAGAAAACTAGTACATTATGTTTAAATCCTATTTCTTCATTTTGGTAAACATCTATAGATGCAATTATTGCTGTTAAAACCAATATTCCCATACTTAGATATTCAAAACCAAATAACATACTGTCTGCTGGGTATCCCATTAAATACAATAATGAAACTACAAATGCAAAAAGTTTTCCCCAGTTACTTTTTGTAAATCTCGAAATCGTACTATAAAAAAGCCATCCAGTTAAGAATAAAGTAAATATTCCAAATAAAATGAAAATAATATAATTATTAAATGGATCGATTATCTTCTGCAAGCATTTCATAATTAATCCAGAATTTACATATGATACTGTTTTTCTTGTCGAAAGTCTTCCGAATACAGTATCTTTTTTTCCTCCTGGAAGTAATGAATTTCCCTCTGCAAACATTTCAGATGTTAAATAATGTGCAGATGAATCTCCTGATTGATATTTTAATTCAAATGGAAATCCAAAATTAAGATATGAAACTATTGCAACTGCAATTCCTAAAAGAATAATATATATTAAGTCAATTAACTTAAAATTAAATTGTTGTATCTTTTTAGTTTTTACAATATATATTATCATTAGTGAACTAAAGAATAAATTTATTCCACTTAATCCTAAAAGATTCAATGGAATACAAAAAAATGTTGTCACATAATAAACAAAAGCATTATAACAAAAATAAATTACTATATTTAGCGCAATTTGTTTTAATATATCTACTTTCTTTTCATTTTTCTTTATTAATAAATAACTCACAAAAAGAGTTATCGATGATAAAATATATACTACTTCCATATTGTTTTCCCACCTCAATAATTTTATAGTACAAATTTTTTTCAAAATTTCAACTTTTTATATTTTTAATTTCTAAATTTTTATACTTTATATTTTTTATTTTGTTTTTTTACATATCAATTCCTAAATGCTTATATGCTGCTGGAAGTGCAATTCTTCCCCTTGTTGTCCTTGCCACAAATCCTATTTGAATTAAATATGGCTCATACACATCTTCTATTGTTGATACTTCCTCTCCAAGTGTAGTTGCTAATGCATCAACTCCAACAGGTCTACCTTGATATTTATTTATCAATGTATCTAGTAATCTTTTATCTATTGCATCTAGTCCTATTTCATCTATGTCTAATTTATTTAATGAAATCCTTGCTATTTCTAATGTGATTTTTCCATCTCCTAAAACTGATGCATAATCTCTTACTCTTTTTAATAATCTATTTGCGATTCTTGGTGTTCCTCTTGATCTTTTCGCAATTTCAACTGCTGCCGTTTCATCTATATCTATATTTAAAATATTTGCTGATCTATTTACTATTGTTGTTAAATCTTCTGTATCATAAAGTTCTAGCCTTTCTACAATTCCAAATCTATCTCTAAGTGGTGTAGTGAGTGAACCTGCTTTTGTAGTTGCCCCAATTAATGTAAACTTTGGAAGATCTAAACGGATTGATTTTGCCGTTGGTCCTTTTCCTATAATAATATCTAATGTATAATCTTCTAATGCCGGATATAAAATTTCTTCTACATTTTTATTTAATCTATGTATTTCATCTATAAAAAGCACATCAAATTGAGAAAGATTTGTAAGTAATGCTGCTAAATCTCCTGCTTTTTCTATCGCTGGTCCCGATGTTATTTTTATATTTGATTCCATCTCATTTGAAATAATATTTGCAAGAGTTGTTTTTCCAAGTCCTGGAGGGCCATATAATAAAACATGGTCGAGAGGTTCTCCTCTTTTTTTTGCTGCTTCTATATATACTTTCATATTTTCTTTTACTTTGGTTTGTCCAATATATTCGCTTAATTTCTGCGGTCTTAATACATTTTCTTGCTTTTCTTCTATACTATTTTCTATATTTGGATTAATTAAGTTTCTATTTTCTTCCATAGATAAATCCCTTTCTATAGCATTTTATGTTCTTATCACAATATATTTTAATTATAGCAAAAACTACAACTTTTATTTATTTTTCTCTTCTAAAAGTCTTTCTTTTTCTTTATTTTGCTTTAATATTTCTCTATTATATTTTCTTATTTCTTTACTTCCAACCGCTAACATAACCGCAGTTAATAATATAAGTGATAAAGCTTTCCATATTCCATCATTAATAAGTATCAATGTAAATAATCCTATTGATGCACTTAAACAATATAAAATATAAACAGCTTGTTTTTGAGTATATCCCATTTTCATTATTCTATGATGTAAGTGCCCTCTATCTGCGCTGAATACCGCCTTTAGTGATTTTCCTTTTATCAATCTTCTAATTATTGCAAAAAGTGTATCAAATATTGGCAATCCTAATACTAAAACTGGTGCAATTAAAACTACTAAAGTTACTGTTTTAGCTACTCCTAATATTGCAATTACAGATAATGAAAATCCCAAAAATTGTGCTCCAACATCTCCTATAAATGTTTTTGCTGGATTTGCATTATATGGCAAAAATCCTAAAATTGAACCTGCTAATGCTGTAATCAATACTATTGATATTACTGGTGAATTATTTGTTGCAAATATCAGCAATAAGAATATACATGATATTAAGGTTATTCCTGATGATAAACCATCTAATCCATCAATCAAATTAATTGCATTTGTAATTCCTATTATCCATCCAACGGTTAAAATAAAACTTATAGGTTCTGGCAATATAACTCCATTTATTTCATCAATTCTTATTCCAAAACTAAATATTATTATTGCAGATACAATTTGTGCAATTAATTTTTGAATTGGTTTTAAATTTTTTATATCATCTATTAATGCAAATATTCCTAAAAATATAATTCCTATCAAAAATCCGATTAATTTTACTTTATAATTTTCAGTGTCATTTAAGTCTAATTTTCCCTCTATCGACATACTTATAACTAAATAGATTGCAGACACTAAAAAGCCTGTTATTACTGCTAGTCCACCTATTCTTGGAATTGGCTTCTTATTTACTCTCCTGTCACTTGGATAATCTATTGCACCAACTTTTTTTGCTAACTTTATTGTATATGGTGTTACTACAAAGGCTGTTATTGTTGCCAATAAAAATGCTATTGCAATATCCCCCCACATAGGCTTGCCTCCTTCAATTTATTACAATTCATTCATTTCTTTTTTTTCATTATACTCATTTACTAAATATAATGGTCTATTTTTAGTTTCATTAAATATTCTTCCTAAGTATTCTCCAACAATTCCAAATAAAAGTATTTGAATTCCTGAAAAGAATAATATCAACAAAATTATTGCTTGATACGCTTGAATTATAATACCTGTAATACAACATTTTACAATAACATATATGAAATATACAAATAGTGCAATGAATGTTGGTATTGCTATATAAGTAGATATTCTTAGTGGCGATGTTGTAAATGATGTTATTCCATCTATTGCAAGATTGACTAATTTCATATAATTCCACTTTGTTCTTCCTGCAACTCTTGGATCTCTATCATATAATATAGCTTTCTTTTTATATCCTATCCAGCTAAACATACTTTTTGAGCATCTTTGTGATTCTCTTAATTTTTTTAAAGCATTTACACATCTTCTATCTAGAAGTCTAAAATCACCTGTGTCTTTTTGTATTTCGACATTTGTTAATGTTTGTAATATTCTATAGTATAGCTTTGATGTAAATTTCTTTAAAAAAGTTTCTCCTTTTCTTGATTTTCTTTGTGCATATACATCATCATATCCTTCTTCCCAGTATTTTAGCATTTCTGGAATAAGTTCTGGAGGATCTTGAAGGTCTGCGTCCATCAATATTACGCAATCTCCAGTCGCATAATCAAGACCTGCTATCATTGCTATTTCTTTTCCAAAATTTCTTGAAAAATCTACATAAGAAATCCTTTTATCTTCTTTTCTATATTGTTTTATTAATTCTAAAGTTTTATCTTTAGAACCATCATTCACAAAAAGAATCTCAAATTCATATTGTTTCATTTCTTTTATCAACTTTTCTAATCTTTCGTATAAAAATGGTAATGACTCTTGTTCATTATAAGCTGGTATAATTATAGTAACTTTTTTCACTTTAGTAATACTCCTTCCCACAGTATATTTTTATATACCATTATTTTTTTATAACATTTTTTATTTTTTGTATATATTTTTTTACATTAATCTTATTTAATTCCATTGAGGCAATTGGAATAAGTACTATTATATATGGTATTATATATCTAGATTTTGCTTCCCACAATATGTGAAATAAAAATCCTCCTATAAATATTGTTAGTAATAATATTACCTCATTTGATAATTTTTTTCTATTTTGTAATAAGGCTACAATTGTACATCCAAATATTATAAATACTAATGCTTTTTGATATAATCTTATAATTTCTGTTTCAGTTTGATTTTCTAATCCTTCATCTTCATCATATACTTTATTATAAAATGTTGAGGCATACGTATTTTCTGCCCACATTGAACATATTTTCTTTGTATAAAATTCTACCGCATCTTTAGGATTATGCAAAAAATAACTCACTCTCTCTTTTAATCCATCTTTAAATTCTTGATTTGCCTGTTCGTAATTGGTAAATGATGATTTAGCATAATCATATCTATACCATCCAGGGCCAAGAGCTGATTCACTCATTCCCATATATAAAAATCCAGTTAATTGGAACGACTTATTACTACTTAAATTTAGTTTTTTACAATAATAATTTTCTATTATACTTGTTGGTACAAATGTTATTACACAAAAGCATAACATTACTACTATTCTTTTTATTATTTCCTTCATATTAATATTTTTTGCATCTTTGCTTTCATTATCAGCATAACTACTTTTATCTATTAAATTTAAAAATAAATAAATTAATATTGCTAAAATAAATATTAAATAATTCATTCTGAGCATATATGCTAAGCAACAACATAATGCTGAGCTTAATGCAAAATACCATTTTTTGCTAGAAGCATATTTCATAATGAAATAAACTCCTAACATTGAAAATCCGAGTCCTAATATATCTCCATAAACAAATGTTATAAGATATATTAAACTAACAAATGTTCCTGTCAGTATAATCGCTAGATATTTATTTATATTATATTTTTTAGAAAATTCTTTACATATAAAAACAATTGAGAATAGAGTTAAAAAATTTCCTAACACATTAAATACTTCAATTAGCACAAATTTATCTGTGTTAAATATTCTAAATAATATTTGCCACACAAATGCAAGAGTTAATTGTTGTTTATATCTTTCAGCATATTCTCTATTTGTCGACTCTCCATCAAACATTTTCCCGTTATTAATTTCTTGTTCTATTGTACCATTTTTCATCGCAACTGCAAAAATATAAGTATTTGATTGATCTGCTTGAGGTTCTATCTCTTGTTTTGCACATATAAATACAACTTGTACAACTAAATATATAAAAAGAAATATTCCAAATAAAATTTGCTTAGCTCTTATTTTTATTTGTTTTCCCTTTAATATACTGCAAACTAAATATATTGCTACAGCAACTAATACTGTTGCTAATAATGATATAAAACTATTTAAGCCTACAGAAATAAATTCATCTCTAGAAAGTTTTGCAGTAAAGATAATATTTGCCAAAAGTACAATAAATACCATTACTAACCCTATTATTAATATTACCCTTTTTATAAATTTAAGCATTTTCATTCCTCTTCTTTATATTTTTTAAAAGTTTTTCAAATTTTTGTTTATTCATTTTTATTTCAAGTGAAGCAATTGGAATAAGTGGTACTATATATGGAATTACATATCTAGATTTTGCCTCCCACAATACATGAAATAAAAATCCACCTATAAATATTGTTAATAACAATAATATTTCATTTGATAAATTTTTTCTATTTTGTATTATAACAAAAACACTACACCCAAAAATCAATAAAATTAATGCTTTTTGATAGAATAAAACTATACGATTTTCATTTTTGCTTGCATCATTATATTCTATATAATTTCTTTCAATATCATAATTTATATTTTCTAATGCTACATTCATTTGTATCCCAGTATATGTATTTTCTGTCCACATCGATGCTATTTTCTTAAAATAAAATTCCAATGCATATTTTGGATTATGAAAAAATGTACTTAATCTTTCATTTATTCCATCTCTATATTGTTCTTTAGCTTTTTCATAATCTTTATATGAATATTGTGTATATTCTTCATTATACCATCCGAGGTGAATATGCTGCTTCGCTCATTCCCATATATAAATATCCTGTTAATATAAATGGTTTATTTTTGTCTAATCCCATTTTATTGCAATAATATGTTTTTATTATACTTGAAGGTACAAGCACTATTCCTAAAAACACTATCATAACTATTATTTTTGTAATAATTTTATTAATAGTATCTTTATTTCTTTTATATGTTCCTATTATTTTTTCCCCATTATTTATTTCTTGAGATACTTGTCCTTTTTTATAATTATTTTTATCTATCAAATCTAAAAATAAATAAATTAATATTGCTAATACAAATATTACATAATTCATTCTAAGTAAATATGCCATTGACATTAATAAGCTAGATAATAATGCAAATCTTATTTTCTTTTCCGATACATATTTCATTATAAAGTATATACCCATCATTGAAAATCCTAAACCTAGTGCATCACCATATATAAATGTTACTAAATAAATTAAACTCACAAAGGTGCAACTTATTATGAATCCTAAATATGAATTTACCTTATATTTTTTTGATAACTCTTTACATATAAGAATTATTGATGATATTGTTAAAATATTTCCAAATAAATTAAAAAATCTAATAATTATATAATTTGAATTGTTAAATATTTTAAATAATATGTTCCAAACAAAAGCAAGTGTTAACTGTTGCTGGTATCTTTCAAAATATTGTCCATTTTTGGCATCATTTACAATAGCTTTTTCTTCCGAGGCAATATCGTCTAATTCATTGTTATGCATTGCTATTGCAAGCCTATAAACACTCAATTGATCATATACAGGAGATCTATTAGCTTTTACATTTATATAAAAAATATTTACACCAATGTATATAATAATAAGTAATCCATAAAAAATATATTTTCCTTTTACAAGCTTTTTATCTAAAAATTTTCCAAATACATATATAACAATTGCTACTAATACAGAAGAAAATATAAAAGCAATACTATTAGGTTTTACCTTTACCCATTCATTTATTTGCATATCTCCTGTTACAAATATATTTAATATAAATACTATTAACAATGATATTATTCCAACTATGAATATAATTTTCTTTATTAATTCTTTCATTTGTTAGTCCTTTTTTATTCTTTAGATTTTTATATTATTTTTAACTTTTTTATTTTATATTAATTTTTTTATCAATTATATATTCTGGTCTATGTCTTACCTCATCATAAATTCTTGCAATATACTCACCTATCATATAAAGAGAAATTAATATAACTCCTCCTAAAAAAGTTGTTACACACATTATTGAAGTCCAGCCTGGAATTAAGTTGTTCCATTTCAAAGCAAACGATAAGATAGAATAAATAAGTATAAGTATTGATACAATTACTGAAAAGATCCCAAGTCCTCCAACAAGTTTAAGTGGTTTTGTTGAAAAACTCATTATTCCATCTGATGCTAGCTTCATCATTTTCTTAAATGGATATTTTGTTTTACCTGCTAATCTTTCTTTTCTTTCATATTCATAAGCATATTGTTTAAATCCTACCCAACTAAATAGTCCTCTTAAAAATTTATTATGTTCAGGAAGAGTATTTATAACATCAACAACTTTTTTATCTACTAATCTAAAGTCACCAGTGTTTTTTGGAATTTCTATATCACTTAGTTTATTGATTGTTGCATAAAAAGCTTTTGCTGTAAATAGCTTAAATGCTGATTCCCCTTCTCTTGATTTTCTTTTTCCATAAATTACTTCATAACCTTCTTCCCATTTTTTTAACATATCTGGAATAAGTTCAGGAGGATCTTGTAAATCTGCATCCATTATAACAATTGCATCTCCTGTTACAAATTTCAATCCTGCAGTCACTGCTGCTTGATGTCCAAAGTTTCTAGAAAATGATATAACTTTAACATTCTTATCTTCCTTAGCAATTTTTTCTAATATTTCTTGAGTTCTATCTTGTGAACCATCATTTATAAAAATTATTTCGTATTCATAATTATCTTTTAAGTTCTCTAATACTTCAGATACTCTTTTATAACAATCCTCTGCTACTTCTTCTTCATAATACATTGGTATAACAAGTGATATTTTTTTCATTTTTATTTGCCTTTCTATTTTATCTTTCTATTTTAGTCATTTGATTTTTCCTTTTTTAACTCATTTTTATTATTTTTCTTATTTTTAAATTTTATCTTTATTAACTCTGTATTCATTGATGCAATTGGTATTAATACTACAATATATGGTATTATATATCTAGATTTAGTTTCCCATAATATATGAAATAGAAATCCACCTATAAAAATTACTAATAAAAGAACAACTTCATTAGATAAATTCTTTCTATTCTTAATAAGAAATATTGCACTACTTATAAATATTAATAACACTACACCTTTTTGAATTACCTTTATTATATCTTCATTATTTAATACTTGTTCATCTTTACCAATATCTTTTTCTAAAGTCTCATCAGAAAAATTAAAGGTTTGATTATGCCAAATTGCTGAATATGAATTTTCTGCCCAAGTTGAAATTATTTTTCTTGCATAAAAATCTAAAATTTCCATTGGATTATTTTTAAAATATTCTAATCTATTTAGTATTATTTGTTTATAAATTTCAATCTTTTGTTTCTCACCGCAATCATTAATTTTAAACATATCGTCATCATACCAACCGGCTTCTCTATCACTCTCCGATATTCCCATAGCAAGATAACCTATAACAGGAAATTTAGTTCCTGTATCTATGTTATATTTACTTATCATAATGTTTTTAACTAAACTATTTGGAGTAAATATAATTATTAAAAATAATAATATAAATCCTACTTTATCAAAAATCTTTAATAATCCTTTTTTTAAATCATTTTTTAGATTATATTTTTGCTTTAATATATCAAGTAATAAATAAACTAGAATTGCAATTATAATTATCAAATTATTCATTCTAAACATATAGCCAAAGCACATTAGTATTGCTGAAAAACTCAAATATTTTCTTTTATTTTCTAATGAATATCGCATTATATAATATATACTAAATAATGCAAATGATAATCCTATTTCATCGCCATATATAAATGTTGATAGCATTGGAATAGCAATAAAACCACAAAACAATAATATTGCAAGCGGATTATTAGATGATTTTTTATTTTCACCTTTATTTTTACCTAAATAATCTGTTATTAAATATATAGCAAGCAAACTTAATGTATTTGCTAAAGCATTTGCTAATTTAACTATTATTATACTATTAATTCTAATAATATTAAACAACAAATTAAACATAAATGCTAAAGTAAGTTGCTGTGGATATACTCCAAAATAATCCGGAGCACTTATTTCCTTCATATTACTATCATAAAGCTCACTTGCTCCACCATACACATATCTTTGATCTGCAACTGGTGATGAATTTCTATAAATTATCCATATTATTTGTATAATATAAAATGCTATAAGTACCAATATTAGCATTCTCTTCTTTAATTTCTTATTGTCAATTTTTTGAATATTAATACTTAAATAATACATAAATATAGCTATTATTATTGATACAATTAATTTTAATATACTATTAGTTGTTATACTTATATTTTCATTTATATTATTTGAAATACTTGCTGTAAAAAATAAATTACTAAGTATAACTGTAAAAAGTATTATAATTCCAATATAAAAAATAATCTTTTTTAATAAATTTCCAACTTTCATTTTTTACCCCTATAATTTTCTTTAGTATTTTATACTCATAGAAAATCATATTGAATTAAACAATATGCTTTATTAATTTAATTACCCCTATTTTTTGTAAGAATCTGATAAATACTCTGTATGGACCAAATTTCCACATTGTATCTTTAAACAATTCTCTTCTATAATTTACTATTTTATATCCCATTTTTTCACAATATTGCATACATTCCCATGAATATTTCGCTTCCATTTCTAAGAATGTTTTTGTAATTAAATCTTTACATAAATCTTTTTGTTTCTCTAAATCTTTACCATTTTCTATTTTTTCTTTATTAGGATTCTTCTTTACTTCTTCAAATATTTTCGTCATGTTTTCAGTCATTTTATCTAAAGTAAATCCATTTAAAATTTTCTTTCTAGAATTTTCTTTATATTTATCTAAATCTTTAATAATTTTATTTATTGCTGATACATATTCATCGATTTCTTCTTGTTCATAATTAAAATCTAAAATTTCACTTTCTTCTTGTTTGCATTGAACAGTTATTCCTACTTCTTCATCAATTAATTCTTTTTGCCCTCCTACATCACTTGATATAACAGGCACTCCCATCGAAAGTGATTCATAAGATGTTAGTGCTAAACCTTCTTTTATTGAACAATTAATCGTCATGTCACTAATTTTGTAAATTTCTTGAGTAGCTTCATTATTTCCTAAAAACATTATGCAATCATTTATTCCTAACTTTTTAGCTTTTGACTTCATCTTATTTAATAAATTTCCATCGCCAACTATTAAAAACACAAAATCATTTCTCTGCTCTTTTAATTTTTTTATAATTTGCAATAATAAAAATGGCCTTTTTTGTTCAGTAATTCTGCATATATAACTTATTATATATTTATTTTCAGGAATCTTATATTTTTCCATTAACTCATCTTTATTATATTTTTCAGGATCAAACTCTTTTTCATCAACACCTATATAAACTGTTTGTATCTCATCAGGATTTCTTTTAAAATAATCTATTAATACTTTTTTACTATTTTCATTACAAGTTAAAGTTTTATCTATTACAGATGATACACCACTTGAATCTCTTGAATATCCACCATTTCTATTATACCACTCTTCCATATGCACATAGTCTATTATAGGAAGCTCATTATGTTTAGCTTTAATTAATGGTAAAAATGCATATCCAATTTCACTATTACTATTAAATACAATATCAATATTATTTTTATCAATAATATAATCTATAAATGCAAACCAATATTTTTGATCTAAGAATGATGTTAAATCATACACCGTGCAATAATTTTCAAAAGTTTGTCTATATGTATTTATGGTTGGTTCTGTTAAAATCATTGTAACATCAAATTTATCTTTATCTAATCTTTTTACTAAATCAAGATTAAATTTATCTGCTCCGCCTGTAATCATCCATGGAACTATCATTAATATTTTCGTTTTATCTTTATCATTTTCATTTTTTAATTTTGGTATTGTTTCGACTTTTTCAACAATTTGATCCCAGTCATAGTCAAACTTTGGATATTGAATTGCTTCTACTTTTTTAGTTATCCCTTTTCCTGTTTCCCTAACTATCTTTAATGCTCTTTTTTTATTTTCCCTTGCTTTTGCAAGTTCTCCAGAATTTCCTTTTCTTCTATACCATATTTGATAATAACTTATTTTAACAGGGAACTTTCCTTTTGCTATAAGTTTTAGCCAAAAATTCCAATCTTCAAATACTGCTTTTTCTTTAAGCCCCATTCCGCCTACTTCAAGATAGGCTTCTTTTCTTATTAATGATGCAGTAACTAAATCATTTCTTTTTTTCATTTTATCGGAATCAAAATATTTATTCCAAGTATATTCTAAAGCATCAAATCCAATAGAATCAGAGTATGCCCATGCTGCATCTTTATTAGTTTCTAATGCCCAGAAAAAGCATTCTAAACTAGTAGGCTCTAGCAAATCATCAGAATCTAAAATACATACATATTTAGATCTTTCATCCATTTTGCTTACGCCAAAATCTCTTGTAGCAGATAATCCCTCATTTTCTTTATGAAATACTTTTATTCTATCATCTAATTTACTTACTTCTTCTAACTTTTTTAAACTCTCTTTATCAGTTGATCCATCATCTAATATCAAAATTTCGTAATCTGTAAAAGTTTGATTTAATACAGATGTAACTGATTGCTCAATATAATCCTTATCATTATGAAAAGGCATTATTATTGATATTAAAGGTTCATAGCTTTCTGTTTTTTTATATATTTTTTTTATCTTACCTGGTTCTTTTGAAAAATCAAAATCCATTAGTAATCCTCCCTAAGTATTATTTTTCTATTATATCATTACGTCAATTTAAACCAAAATGTAAAGATATTTATATTTCTTTTGCTCTTATTAAACTTATAATTCTTCTGCAAATCTTTTTTGTAGTTTATTAAATATCATATATCCTATTACTATTACCACTAGCCCAATTCCAATAATTCCAAATATTTCTTGTAAATTAGGCATTTGTTTGTAATAAAAGATATCTCTATATCCTTCTATGATATATGTCATTGGATTAAGTTTTAATATCCATCTAAATTGTTCTGGTATTGTTTCTAATGAATAAACAATTGGAGTTCCATAGAACAATAACTGTAAAAACACTCCTATGAAATGCTGTAAGTCTCTAAAATATACAGTTATACTTGATACAATAAACGATATACCTATTAGCAAAACATATTGTGCAAGCAATAATAATGGATAAAATAAAATATGTGCACTAATTCCGACTCCTGTTGCAACAACAAATCCTATTATTATCAAAGTAGAAATCATAAAAGTTATTGCTTCACTTGTAACTATAGATATTGGTAAGATTTCTCGTGGAAAGTATACTTTTTTTAATATATTTCCATTTTCAATCATTACGAAAGAGCTTCTGTTTATTACTGTTGAAAAGAATGTCCATGGAATTAAACCACATACCATAAATACTGTATAGTTTTCCATTTTGTTTCTCATAATTAATGGGAAAACAATTGCATATACACATATTTGAAGTAGTGGATTAATAAATGACCATATTACTCCTAAAAAAGAGTTTTTATATTTTCCACCTACATCTTTTTTTATACTTGTTTTTAATAATTCTCTATATTGATATAATCTTTTAAAAATACTCATCTTTCTTTCCTTTTATAATGAATTAATTTTTCATTATTAGATTTTTTACTTATTTATTACTTTTATCTTTTTCTTTGTAAATTTATTTTGTTTATTTCATAAATTTAGCTTAACTTTATGTTGTTTGTTTTATATATTCATCTATAACTTCATCTGTTTTTCCGTCCATTCTAATTACTCCGTTGTCAAGCCATACTGCTCTGTCACATAATTCTCTAGCAGAACTTAAATTATGAGTTACAAATACCATTGTTTTTCCTTGATTTTTAAGTTCCTTCATTTTATTTAAACATTTTTCTTGGAAATGTTGATCACCAACAGATAAGATTTCATCAACTAGTAAAATATCTGCATCAACATTAATTGCTACTGCAAAAGCTAGTCTCATATACATTCCAGAAGAATAAGTTCTAATTGGGTTATCTATATATGAACCTAATTCTGAAAAATCAATAATACTTTCAAGTCTTTTGTCTATTTCTTTTTTAGTTAATCCAAATATTGAAGCATTAAAATAAATATTTTCTCTTCCTGAAAAATCTGGGTGGAATCCTGCTCCTAATTCTAAAAGTGATGTTAGCTTTCCATTAGTAGTAACCCTTCCTTTATTAGGATAAATTATTTTTGTCATTAATTTTAATAAAGTTGATTTTCCGCTTCCATTAACTCCTATTAAAGCTACTGCTTCACCATTTTTTACAGTAAGACTTATATCTTTTAATACTTCTCTTTTTTCTTTTCTATTTCTTTTCCAGAATAATACTTTTTCTTTTATACTATTAGCCTTATCAAGATACACATTAAATGTTTTATAAACATTCTCGACTATTATTCTATCTTCTTCTTTTTGCATTTTACTATAATTCCTTTCTAAAGCAAAAACTTATTTTAACTTTAGCATTATTTTTTAGTCATTATAAAATAACCTAATATCCTTCATCCATAAAATCATTTGCTACATGATTCTTTTTAAACTTCCTTTTAGTAGCTATACTTCCTGGTATCCATAAAATAGTAATCATTATTTTATTAAATAAGCCATGAACATTACTAATTGCTTTATCTCTTGCTGCTAAATTTGCAAATAATATATAATGCTTATAAATATACATTTTTTTACTAAATGAAACTCCCTTTAAATTCATTTGCAACAATTCTTTAAAATATTCATAATATCCAAGAGGTGCTGTTTCAAATACTCTTTTTATATTTTTAGTATAACCATCATTTTTATAATCCCCTATGATTATTGCCTCATTTATGCAAATAATATCATAATCTTGATCCATTTTATTATACATTCTTGCTTCTGTTACAAACTTTTCATCTGCTTCTAGTATGTGCTTGTACTTTTTTCTAATCTCAGTTTTAAAAACTAATATTTTTTCTCCTGTCATTTTTTCTCTAAAATACAAACTAAACATATCACTTCTATGCTGATCTTCTGTAAATTCTTCTCCACTAATTTTTCCTTTTTCATTTTTCTTTAAAAATGCTAATGCATAAACTGTATCATCATTTAATAATAAATCTTCATATTTTTTTATAATATCAAATGCACCTGTAGCAAAATAATCATCTGAATCACAATCCATTACTAGGTCACCTGTTACATATTGCATTAAATTATTGATTGCACTCATTTTGCCTTGATTTTCTTGATAATGATATTCTATTTTTATTATATTTTGTTTTTTAAAATTATCAATTATTAATTTTGTTTTATCTGTTGAACCATCATCCATTATCAACCATTCATATTCAACATTTGAATTGCTATTTACTACTAAACTTGTATATAATCTTTCTAAGTCTTCAGCTCTATTGTATGTAGCCGTTAGTATTGATATTTTCATTAAGTTTATTCCTTTCTTACCTTTGCTAGTAAGCTTTTTATCATTTTACTACTTATTTTGAACTTTTATTTTCATATTTACATTTATTTTCATATTTACATTTATTTTAAAAAATACTTTTTACTTTTTCTATAATTTCTTCATAACTTTCAGTATTTATTTTTTCTTCGTTTTCTTCTTTATTTTTAATGTTATCTCCTGCAAGAATCTTTTTTAATCCTAAATAAATTTCTTTTTCTGTATTTTTTAGTATCACTGAATTTTCATAATTACTTACACATTCTCTTGTAGCTGTATCAGTAGTTATTATTGTTTTATTAAGAATTTTAGCTTCTTCTAGTGACATACCATATCCTTCAAAATATGATAATAAGCAGAAATAATCAGCTTTTTTTATGTATGGATATGGATTCTCTTTTGCTCCTAGCAAATAAAAATTCTCTGTTTCGTCTAATTTATCAATTTGTTTTTGCAATGAATATCTAAGCGGTCCATCTCCTATAATATACACTTTGCTATGAATTCCGTCTTTTTCTAATTTAGCATGAATATTTATAAATCTGTCTATTGCTTTTTGTTGAACTAATCTGCATACACTTACTAAATTTATATCTTTTTCATTATATGGAATATCAACTTTTTCTTTAGATTTTTCAACAACATTATTATAATCAATGTAATTTCTAATAACTATTTCATCAAAATCGTTTCCATATACTTTATTAAAATCCTTCTTATTTTCTTCACTAACAAAAACTATTTTATCATATTTTTTATATATTTTTTTATCAAATTTCTTTTTTATTTTAGATTTAAAATTATCCCCAAAAACTTGAGCAATATCATTATGAATCCATGCAATTTTCTTAGCCTCTGATTTTTTTGAAAATAATCTTGTAATTGGGCCTTCTAGAAAAGCTACCCTTATATCATACTTATCTTCTATCTTTGTACTAAATAAAAGTTTTAGTGAAATTTTTATATGTTGTAGTTTGTTGTATTCATTAGATGGTTTATTATATAAGCTTAATATTTTTATTTTAGAATTTAATTGTTTTTTTAGTTCTCCACCATCATATATAGTAAAAACCGTAATTTCATAATCTGAAGCAAGTCTATTGCTCAAATCTACTAAAACTCTTTCTGCTCCACCAAGTGTCAAACTTGTAATTCCAAATAAAATTTTCTTTTTCACTAAAATTTCCTTTCATTTTTTTGATTTTTATAAATATTTAATAAGATTTTATAAATTTTATATTCTTTTCACAACTTTTCATAATTATTAAACATCTTTCATAATTTTTTAAAATCTTTTATATTTTTTATACTTTTATAAAATTTTAAATATTTTTGAATACATATTTAATGTAAATTTGTTTACGCTCTTTATATAAAAATTCTTTCCTGATTTTCTTGACAAAATACTATTTTTCTTCCAATTTGGAAACTTTGTGTTTAAATTTTGCCAAGTTTCATCAATCAGCCTTTCTCTTGCAACCTTATCTTTAATTTTAGCCATTCTTTTTAAAGAACTGCATAGTAATATTCTTGTATATGTATACTCTAACTCATCTTTATATTCATCATATAAATCATTTTTTTTATAATAATCAAATACATTATTAAACACATTAAAAATCTGGCCTGTCCTATAATCTTGCTTATTTACTATTGAGTTTTCTCTTTGTATATAATAAACTAAAGGTTCTTTTACAAAACTAAATTTATTTATATTAGGAATCAATTTATAAAAAAATTCTACATCTTCATAATTAAGTGATACTGGAAACTTTTCTGTAATTATCTCTCTTTTTATAAGTTTATTCCATGCTACAACTCTTCCATAAGTCATCATTTCTTTTTTGTTTTTGTATATGTATCCATTATCTAGTTTTAACTTTGAATAATGATTTGCTTTTTTTAAATTTGTATATGAATTATCATTTTCTAATTTTGAGAATGAATTCTTTATTTTTTTAGGATATGCCCAATAAAAGTCACATTCAACATAGTCAGAATTTTCTGCAATTGCCTTATTATACATTTTTTCATAAATGCTTATATCGACATAGTCATCTGAATCTAGAAAAGCAACATATTCTCCTTTTGCATAATTTAATCCATAATTTCTAGCATCAGAAAGACCACCATTTTCTTTTTCAAGATAAACAATATTATCATACTTTTCTATGTACTCATCTATAATGCTTTTTGAAGAATCTGTTGATCCATCATTTACAATTATTATTTCTATATCTTTTAATGTTTGATTAACTAAAGATTCTAAACAATTTTTTATATATTTTTCCACATTATAAACAGGTACAATAACACTTACTTTAGGCATTTTTATCTCCTTAGAAAATATATCCATATAATATCATACTTTGCTAGTATAAACAACATTTTTTGCAAATTTTACTATGTTTTTAACAAAAATTTTATTTAATTTTTATCATGTATTTTTTATTTTATCATTTGAAAAAAATAATTTGTGAACATAAAATATTTCAAATTAATTATTTAATTTCCATAATAACTCTATATTTTTTTATCAACAAAAAATCGTATTTTGAAATTAAGTAAATAAAGTTATTCACAGAGTTATCCACAGTTTCCACATTTTTATTTTTTGTCACATTTTGTCGATTGAACTATACATAATATTTTTTCATGTAATATTTTTGTAAACTTGTTATTTATATTTTGTAATATTATTATTATTAATGTATGCCTGTTTTTCCTCTATTTGTAGCTTTTTCGAGTGTTTTTTATTTTTATTATTTTTTAAATTTTCAATTTCCAATTTTTACTAAAATATTACAATTATGTATTTATAGGTAATTTGCGGGCATAAAAAAAAATATTTAAAATTTTCTTTTTAATAGATAAACTTTAAATATTTTTTTTTAATTATTTATTCTTTTTAATTATTTCTTTTATCTCTTCTTCTGTCATTTTTGATATTTTTACTATTTGTTCTATTGGTATTCCCATTAAAGACATATTTTTTATCATTTCTTTTTTAGCAGCTTTTTTTCCTTTTATTTCTCCTTCTATTGTTCCTTCACTATATCCATCATCATATCCTGCTTCTCTTATTGCTGTTGCATCCATTCTTGCCTTTTCTCTTAAAAATTCTAACCTCTCCTCTTTTTCTTCCTCTGTCATTTTCTTTACTGTTATTACCGCTTCTTTGATTTCTTCATTTTCTTTCATAATCTCTTTTACCTCCTCTGAGTTTGGATTATCTATGAATAATATCCATTGCGCTTTTCTGTTTCTTTTATCTCTTTTATATTCCTCTTTTGCTCTATTTATATTTATTATACGAACTTCTATTTCGTCTGTCAAGATTTTTTTATGTTTTTTCGTTTCTGCTAATCTCCATACTGTTTCCATTTCTTCTATTTCTTTTACTTCTTCTATTTCAAAATCTATTATTGCTACTAACACTACTCTCTTTAATTTATTATACTCCTCTCCCTTTTTTAATTGACTTCCATACATTCTACTTAAATACCATATTAATCTTTTTATAAAATCTTTTTTCTTTACTAATTGTATTTCTACATCTACTTTTTCTTTATTATTTATATCCAATTGCAAATCTAATATTCCCAATTTATCTTCTGGTCTTTCTCTTATTAGCTCTTTATCATCATTTATTACTATTGACTCTATTTTTTCTTCTAAGATCGCCTCTGCAAATGATTTTGTTATTCCCATATTATTTTTATTAAATAAACTTTGAAATACGATATCTACTTTTGGTTGTAATAATTTTTCTTCTTTAACATCTAAAACATTTTTATCTTTTTTGTCTAATTTTACTTTTTCTTCATTAATAAAAAATTCTTTATCACCCATATAATGTCCTCCCTTTTTATTTTTTTATACTACTTTCTTATGGAAAAATTATAGAAAAAATTTTTATGAATAAAATTTAGTTTTTTATATTATATAACAAATATTACCAATTATCAACAAAAATCGTATTACAAATTTCGACCTTTTTCGATTATTAATTTATTAAATTCAAATAAAAAATATAAACCCTATAATTTTCTTTATAAAAAATTATAAGATTTATATTTATTTTAATAGTTTAAGTTATTTTTAGTACATTCCACCCATATCTGGAGGAGTTTCTGGACCGTGTCCGCAATGCTTTTCTGGTATTTCACAAACTATACTTTCAGTTGTTAATATCATAGAAGCAACAGATTCTGCATTTTGAAGTGCACTTCTTGAAACTTTAGTTGGATCAACAATTCCTGATTTTTTCATATCAACATATTTTTCATTTCTTGCATCAAATCCAATACCTTCATTTTCTTTCTTTACATTTTCAAGAATTACTGATGGTTCTAATCCAGCATTTACAGCTATTTGTCTAGCTGGTTCTTCTAATGCTCTTAATATAATTTTTCCACCTATTTTTTCATCACCAGAAAGTTTTTCAACTTCTTTTTCAAGTTTTGGAATTATATTAATATAAGCTGTTCCACCACCTGCAACAATACCTTCTTCAACAGCTGCTCTTGTTGCAGATAAAGCATCTTCTATACGAAGTTTTTTATCTTTCATTTCTACTTCTGTTGCAGCTCCAACTCCAATTACAGCAACTCCACCAGCAAGCTTTGCTAGTCTTTCTTGTAATCCTTCTTTTTCGTAACTGCTTTGTTCTTCTGCTATTTGTGCTTTTAATTGTCCAACTCTATCAGCTATTTGTTGTTTATCACCTGCACCATCAACTATTATTGTTTTATCTTTTTCAATTTTTATTTGTTTTGCTTTTCCAAGTTGCTCAACCGTAACATCTTTTAATTCTAATCCTAAATCTGATGTTATAACTTCTCCACCTGTTAAAACTGCTATATCTTGAAGCATAGCCTTTCTCTTATCTCCATAGCCAGGAGCTTTTACTGCTACTACATTTAATACTCCTCTTAATTTGTTAAGTATTAATGTAGATAATGCTTCTCCTTCAATATCATCACATATAATAACTAATTTTCCTGACATTTGCATTAAGCTTTCTAACAATGGTAAAACTTCTTGAATATTGCTAATTTTTTTATCAGTTATTAATACATAAGGATTATCCATATCTGCAATCATTTTTTCAGTATCTGTAACCATATATGGAGAAACATAACCTTTATCAAATTGCATTCCTTCTACAACATTTAATTCTGTATTTGAAGTTTTTGATTCTTCAATTGTAATAACTCCATTAGTTGATACTTTTTCCATTGCATCAGCTATTAATTTTCCAATTTCTTCATTGTTTGCAGATATACTTGCTACTCTTGCAATATCTTCCTTTCCATTTACTGGAACACTAATATCTTTTAAAACTTTAACTGCCTTTTCTGTAACTACATCCATACCTCTTTTTATTGCCATTGGATCAGTTCCTGCTGCAACATTTTTAACACCTTCTCTAATCATACTTTGCGCTAAAACTGTTGCTGTAGTTGTTCCATCTCCTGCAACATCATTTGTCTTTTCTGATACTTGTCTTACAAGTTGTGCTCCCATATTTTCAAATTTATCTGGAAGCTCTACATCTTTAGCAATTGTAACACCATCATTTGTAATAAGTGGTGCTCCAAAACTTTTTCCAAGTACAACATTTCTTCCTTTTGGACCTAATGTTACCTTAACTGTATCTGCTAATTTATTAACACCATCTAATAATTTTCTTCTGGCTTCTTCACCAAACTCAATATCTTTAGCCATATTATATTTTCCTCCTTTAAGCTTTACTTAATTTTATTGTTACAAAACATTTTTTCACTTATTAAAAATAGATTTTCAATATTTAAAATCTATTATTTTTATACTTTAATATACTTTTAACATATTTAATTTCTTATAAATATACTTAGAACTTTTATAAGATTATACTACAAATTATTCAACAACTGCTAAAATATCTTCTTGTCTTACAATTATATAATCTTCCCCTTCAAATTTTACTTCTGTTCCTGAATATTTATTTAAAACAACTTTATCTCCCTTTTTTACATTCATTGGAGAAAGTTTTCCGTCCATCATTTCTCCAGGACCAACTGCAATTACTTCTGCTACTTGTGGTTTTTCTTTACTTCCACTTGAAAGTATAATTCCACTTTTAGTAGTTTCTTCTGCTTCTTGCATCTTTACTATAACTCTGTCACTCAATGGTTTTAACATTTTTTAATACCTCCTTGTATTATTAAAAGTTTTAACGTCAATTACTATTTATTATATGTTAATATTTTTATTTTAGCACTCTTATTTATTGACTGCTAGAATTCTATATCTTTTTTTAGCAATTGTCAATATAGATTGCTAAATTTCACAAAATGTTCACATTAAATTATTTTTTTAGCTTTAAGTTCTAATCTTATATATAACATACAATATAATACAAACCTCTATAAATATTACAAGAGGTATCCACCTTTTAAATATCTTCTCATTTTTTCCATAGTTAAACATTTCAGCAGCTACAATAACACCTACAAATCCACCTAAAATTGAAAGAGCTAAATAAATTGTATCTACCCATTTTTTATCCATTTTTATATATTTTGTTCTAACATTCAACCATAAAAACAAATATGAAATTAAGTTAATACAAATTATATATCCTACAATAAAACTTATCATTTCTTTAATATAATATACTTAAAGGTTTAAATATATTAAAACTCCCTTCTAATATTTTAAATTCACATCATATATTTTTATATCATAACTTTGTATATAAATATATTGTTATATATAAATATACTCATTTATCCAAACAAACTCATTTGGTTGCTTTGGCTCATTCCATCTAAGCAACCTGCTTTTTTCAAAAGTTCTATACCACTTTCTCCAAGTTTAGCTCTAATCTTTAAATCATCTATAGACATAAACTCTCCATCTTTTCTTGCTTCTTCAATTCCCTGTGCAGCAACTGAGCCAAATCCCGGAATACTATTAAGTGGAGGCCTTATTCCATCATCTTCAAACTTAAACTTTGTTGCTCCTGATTCATATAAATCTATTGGTAAGAAATTTATCTTTCTTTCATACATTTCATTTACAATCTCTAAAGTTTCATACATTGCTGTATCTTTTTGAGTTGCATTATTTGCTAATAATTCTATTTCCTTCATTTTATTTTTTACTTTTTCTTGTCCATGACACATTATATCACTATCAAATGCATCTGCTCTTATAGTAAAATATGCTGTATAATATGCTTTAGGAATATGAACTTTAAACCATGCAATTCTAAATGCATTTGTTACATAAGCTGCAGCATGTGCTTTAGGGAATAGATATTTTATTTTATTACACGAGTCAATGTACCAAGTTGGAACATTATATTCTTCCATTGTTTTCTTAAATGCTTGCCATTTTTCTGGTTCTTTTGCAACTTTTCCTTTACGTACAAGTTCCATAATTTTAAATGATGTATTTGGTGGAAGTCCTTGTTTTATCAAATATAACATAATATCATCACGAGTACAAATTACTTCACTTAATGTTGCCGTACCATTATTTATTAAATCTTGTGCATTTCCAAGCCACACATCAGTACCATGTGAAAGTCCTGATATTCTGATTAATTCCTCAAATGTTGTTGGTCTAGTATCTTTAAGCATTCCTCTAACAAACTTTGTTCCTGACTCTGGAATACCAAATGTACCTACTTCTGATTTTATTGCTTCAGGTGTTACTCCTAAAGCTTTAGTTGATGAGAAAATAGACATTGTTTCTTTATCATCAAGTGGAATTTTAGTAGGATCTAATCCAGTTAAATCATATAACATACGAATTACAGTTGGATCATCATGTCCTAGTATATCAAGTTTTAGTAAGTTTTGATCAATTGAGTGATAATCAAAGTGTGTTGTTATAATATCTGACTCTGGATCATCTGCTGGGTGTTGCACTGGTGTAAATTCGTAAATTTCTCTACCTTTTGGAACAACTATAATTCCTCCTGGATGTTGACCTGTTGTTCTTTTTATTCCTGTGCATCCTTTTGAAATTCTTGCTACTTCTGCATTACTTGTTGGTTCGCCTTTTTCTTCAAAATATTTTTTTACATATCCAAATGCTGTTTTATCTGCAACTGTACCAACTGTTCCAGCTTTAAAAGTTGTTCCTTTTCCGAAAATAACCTCAGTATATCTTTTGCTTGATATTCTCCTGAGAAGTTTAAGTCAATATCAGGCTCTTTATCCCCATTGAATCCTAAGAATGTTTCAAATGGTATATCTATTCCATCTTTATCAAGTCTGTGTCCGCATTTTGGACAATTCTTATCAGGCAAATCTATTCCATTTTTTATTCCATAATCAGTAAAATCAGAATACTTACAATTTGGACATCTATAATGTGGTGGAAGTGAATTTACTTCTGTAATTCCTGTCATATTTGCAACAAATGATGAACCAACAGAACCTCTTGAACCAACTATATATCCATCTTCATTTGATTTCCATACAAGTTTTTGTGCAATAATATACATTACAGAGAATCCATTTTTTATAATAGAATCAAGTTCTCTATCAAGTCTTTCTTGAACTACTTCAGGAAGTGGATCTCCATATAATTCATGAGCCTTACTATATGCGATTTGCTTAATTGTTTCTTCACAACCTGGAATATGAGGAGGACATTTTTCTGGCGAAATTGGTCTAATTGCCTCACATTCATCTGATATTTTGTTAGTGTTTGTTACAACTACCTCATAAGCTTTTTCTTTTCCTAAATATTCAAACTCTTTAAGCATTTCTTCAGTAGTCCTTAAATACAATGGTGCTTGAAAATCTGCATCATCATATTTTTGGCCCGCTTGAATTATCCTTCTATATATTTCATCTTGTGGATCTAAGAAATGAACATCACAAGTTGCACATACTGGCTTTCCTAATTTTTCACCTAAATCAACTATTTTTCTTACAATATTTCTTAAATCTTCATCACTTTGAAGAACACCATTTCTTACTAAATACTCATCATTTCCTATTGGCTGAATTTCTAAATAATCATAAAATTTCGCAATTTCTTCAATATCTTCATCAGATTTTCCATTTAAAATTGCTTGATACAATTCACCTTGATCACAAGCACTTCCTATAATTAAACCTTCTTGATATTTTTTTAGCAATGACTTAAGTATTAAAGGTCTTTTGTGAAAATATTTTACATGTGAAATAGAGACTAACTTGTATAAATTTTTTAGTCCTACATAATCTTTTGCTAAAATTATAATATGATATGGTTTAAGCTTTTTGTAATTTGCTTTTCCTGATTCCTTGCTATCTATATCTGCTAGTTTTTTCACGCCTTGTTCTTCTAGCATTTTGCACATTACATTAAATACTTTTACTGTTGTATCAACATCATCTAAAGCTCTATGTGCAACTTCTACTTTTATTCCAAGATTCTCTGCAATAATTCCTAACTTATATTTTTTATAATCTGGGAATAAATCTTTTGCAAGCCTTAAAGTATCTAAATATGTATAATCAAATTTTAATCCTAATTGTTCACAATTATATCTTAAAAAGCCTGTATCAAAGTCGGCATTATGTGCAACTAAAACAGAATCTCCAAAAAACTCTAATATCTTAGGCATTAGCTTTTCTATTGTTGGAGCATCTTTTACCATATCATCTGTAATATTTGTTATTTCTTGTACCCTATATGGTATAGGTTTTTCAGGGTTTACAAAAGATGAAAAAGTATCAATTACTTCTCCATTTCTAATTTTCATAATACCTATTTCAGTAATTTTTTCAGTTCTAAATGAAATACCTGTTGTTTCTAAGTCAAATACACAATATGTAGTGTCTTTTAAGGTTTGGCCTTTATCTTTTGTTATAACTGGATCTTTATCTAAAACTAAATATCCTTCAACCCCATATATTATTTTTATTCCTGCTTTATCATATCCAACTTTTTCCATTAAATGATGTGCATCTGGAAAAGCTTGGACAACACCATGATCAGTAATTGCTATCGATTTCATTCCCCATTTCATTGCTCTTTTTATAAGGTCAGTTGCAGATGACACTGCATCCATTTGACTCATTTGAGTATGCATATGAAGTTCTACTCTCTTTTCTTCTGAATTGTCGGTTCTTTCTTCCTTCTTTAACTTTTCTCCTTCAACAACTGTATTTGCTATGATTGTAATTTCTTTTGCATAATTATCAAATCCAGCTCTTCCTCCTACCTTTACTCCAATACCTTCTTTAATTCTTTTCATAACAGGACCTTTTTGCTCTGGAGTAACAAATATTTTACAAGTAATTGTGTTAGTTCCATCATAAACATCAAATGACACTAAAAATTTGCCTGTCTTTTTTAGTTCTGTTGGATCTGGTACATTTACAATTTCTCCTACAATTTGTAAACTCGTTGTATCCATTCCAATATCTTCAATTTTCATTACTTCTTCTTTTATATTAGAATTTCTACCATAAATTAAATTTGGATCTTTCTCTTCTTCACTAGCTTCTGCTTTTAATTTTGAATTATTGTTTTTATAATTTGCTGAATTTTCCACATTATTATATTCATTTTTTGAATATCCATTATTAGCATTATTATATCCATTCTTTGAATATCCATTTCCATTGTATGATTTTTTCCACTGAGATTTATCTTTCCAATTAGAGGCTTTACTTTTTTCATCAGATGCCTCTTTATTTACTTGATCATCTTTATGGCTTTCTTTTATAATTGCTTCTGCTTTAATTGAATTCTCAGAATATTTTTTTACAATATTTTTCTTTTCTTCTAAAAAATCTTCTTCTGATTTTTTATTATTGTCCTCAATAAAATTAATTGGATACCTTTTTCCATAAACATTATCTATAAAGTCAGAAATATATGTATTAATTCCTTGCTTTTCAAGTAATACTTTTCCTTTTAATCCTAAATGAACATCTATCTTATTTTCAATTATATCTATATTGCTATTTTTCAAGAATGCTTTAATAACTGGAACTTTCTTTGATGTATACATCAAAATTTCTTTCCAGTCATCTTCTATTTTTTTATTTAGAAATTGATAATCAACTTTATTTTCTTTTACGCTAGTATCATTATTTTTTATATCTATAATTTCTTCTTTAGCTAACATATTTTTATCATAATCAAATTTAAGACTAACCTCATTTAAGTTAAATCTTTTCTTTGCATAACTTTCAAATTTCTCTATTTCAGAAATTGGAACTAGTTCTTCTGGTTGTAAAAAAAGCTCTAACCTATTAGTCTTTTTATACATATTGATATTAGCAATTTTTGCATTTGCTAATGCAAAACTTTCTCCACTATAATCACCAAATACTACTTTTAATTCCTTAAATTGATCCAAAATTTGCCCCCATTATAACTTAATTTTTTAATTATTAAACTATTCTTGAAATATCATTAAATGCTACTACTATTGAAAATACTATTAAGGCTATAAAGCTAAAAGATTGAATGCTAGCTTCTAAATTTCTATCTAATGGCTTTTTGCGTATTGCCTCTATTATAAGTAAAACTATTTTTCCACCATCAAGTGGAACTATTGGAAGTAAATTAGTTACTCCTAAAGAAACTGAAATAATTGAAAGTAAATTAATAAATTCTGTTAAATCTGATGTTTGTGCTACCATTTGTGAAATGCCTACTGGTCCAACCATATCATTAAGCCCAACATTTCCAGAAAATAATTGCACAATTCCAAGCCACATGCTTTTTATAAGCACACCACTTGCTTCAAAAGAATGTTGCAATCCTTCTATAAAATTTCCTTGTTTTTCTATAAAAAACTTTATCAGAACTAGAATCATGTAAGCAATAATTCCAAATATAATATTTACCAAAGCTCCAGCGGCAACAACTGCTATTCTTTTTGGAATACTCGCTTTATTAAAAGAGCCTTCTTTATCAGACTCTTCTTCTTCTCCCTCCAGATTGACAAATCCTCCTAGAGGAATTAGCCTTAATTCATATTCTGTATCTTTTATTTTTTTATGCCATATTTTTGGTCCAAATCCAACTCCAAATTCATTTACTCTTATCTTACATAGTCTGGCAACTAAAAAATGCCCTGTTTCATGTATTATAACTAAAAAGCCAAGTAAAAAAATAATTTTTATCGCTGTAATCAATATATAGAATCCTCCCTACATTATAAACACTGGAATGAACATACTAAGAAATATATATGCAAAAGGCAATATAAATATTACGCTATCAAATCTATCAAGCATGCCACCATGTCCTGGTATTAGTTCGCTAAAGTCCTTTATATCACAATATCTCTTTATGCTTGACTCTGCCAAATCACCTATTTGTCCTATTATTGCCAAAACTCCTATATAAAATGCAATTAAGAAATAGTTTATATGTAATGAGAAAACATTATTAATAATTAATGTATATATGATTCCGATTACTACTGCACCAATTATTCCCGCAACGCTACCCTCTATAGTTTTGTTAGGGCTTACCTTAGTAAATTTGTGTTTTCCTATTTTTCTTCCAATTAAATATGCAAAAATATCACTGCCCCATGCTGGAATCATTACATACCATATAAATATTTTTCCCATATTTAGACCACGTATTGATTTTAAGAAAAGAAACATTACTGTTATATATATAATTCCAAAAATCGTCACAGATATATCAATAATGGTTTTCTTACCTTGTGATAATACTAATTCTAATGTTAATACAAATATTGAAATAATTGGTATCCAATATAAATATGCTCCTACAACTATACCCATTAAATCAAGAATAAGAAGTATAATTGTTACTAAGTATCCCCACCAACATGAAGGATCTGCTTTTTTATTTATTTTAAAGCCATTATAATATTCATATAAACAAATTAATGAAAGGGCTGTAGTTGCTATACTAAATACAGTATCATTTGCAAATATAAATATAATTAAAACTAATGGAAATCCTACTAAACTACTAATTACCCTAGTCAATAATTCTTTTTTACTTTTCTCCATTAACATTTCTCCTCTTTTATTTTCCAACTCTCCTGTTACGTTTTGAGAATATTTCTATTGCATTGTCAATATCATCAGTTGTAAAATCAGGCCAAAATTTTTCTAAAATCAAATATTCTGAATATGTACTTTGCCAAGGTAAAAAGTTACTTGTCCTAAATTCCCCAGAAGTCCTTATTATTAAATCAGGATCATCTTGACCATAAGTATAAAGATTATCTGAAATCATTTTTTCATCAATTTCATCAACTTTTACTTTTCCATCTAATACATCTTTTGCAATTATTTTTGTTGCTCTAACAATTTCAGCTCTACCTCCATAATTAAATGCAATATTTAGATTAAGGCCTGTATTATTTTTAGTCCTTTCTTCCATAGTATTCATTTTATTTCTTAATGACTCTGGAATTTCATCTTTATCTCCTAAAATTCTTAATTTTATATTTTCTAAGTCTGCAGTTTTTAAGAATCTATCTAAATAAAGCTCCATAATTTTCATTATAGCTCCAACTTCTTCTGTGGTTCTCTTCCAATTTTCAGTTGAAAATGCGTATACTGTAAGATATTTTAATCCTATCTTATTACAATATTTTGCAATCTCCTCTAAAACTTCTGCTCCTTTTTTATGACCTAATTTTTTATCAAGTCCATTTTGTACAGCCCATCTTCTATTGCCATCCATTATTATGGCAATATGATTAATTCCTAGGTTTCCCATTTAAACCAACCTTTCACAAATATAATTCTGATTTATAAAAACGAAATATTTATTTCTTAATTCTACTTTATAAAAATTTCCTAATTTAATTATAAATATTAAACTGACATAATTTCTGTCTCTTTTTTAGAATATATTTCATCTATTTTTGCTACATTTGAATCTGTTGCTTTTTGAATTTTATCTTCTAGACTTCTTTCTTCATCTTCTGATATTTCATTATTTTTAAGACTATTTTTTGCTTCTTCCATTTCATCTCTTCTAACATTTCTAATTGCAACTTTAGCTTCTTCTGCCATTTTCTTAATATCTTTTACTATATCTTTTCTTCTTTCTTCTGTTAATTCTGGAAAAATTAATCTTATTAATTGTCCATCATTCATTGGGTGAATTCCAATATCTGCTATTTCTATAGCTTTTTCAATTTTAGAAAGTAAACTTTTGTCCCAAGGTTGTATTACTATTTGTCTTGCTTCTGGTACAGAAACACTTGCCACCTGATTAATTGGTGTTGGTGTTCCATAATATTCAACTTGAACCTTATTTAATATTGCCGGATTAGCCCTTCCCGCTCTTACTTCTTGATAATTATCTTGTAAATTATTAATAACTTTTTCCATTCTTTCATTCATATTTTCTAAACTCATTATTATTTCCTCCCTTAAATTAATCTACTATCGTCCCTATATTTTCTTCATTTGCTGCTTTTATTATATTCTCTGGTTCATTCATTGCAAAAATTACTAGTGGAATTTTATTATCTTTGCATATAGAAAAAGCTGTTGAATCCATGACTTTCAAATCTCTTTCTAATACTTCTTGATATGTTATATGATCTATTTTTTTTGCTGTACTATCAATTTTAGGATCTGCTGTATATACCCCATCAATTGTTTTTGCTACTAATATTGCATCTGCTTCTATTTCTGCTGCCCTTAAAGCTGCTGCTGTATCAGTTGAGAAAAATGGACTTCCAGTACCTCCTGCAAAAATTAGTATTTTTCCTTCTTTAATACTTTTTGTAGCTTCTCTTTGTGTAAATGGTTCTGCTATTTTGTTCATTTCAACTGCTGTAAAAAGTTTTGTAGATACTTTGATTGATTCTAACTTGTCTTGAAGAGCTAATCCATTCATTACAGTTGCAAGCATTCCCATGTAATCTGCTGTTGTCCTAACCATATTTTCTCCATACTTTCCTCTCCAAAAGTTTCCTCCACCAACAACTATAGCTATTTCTACTCCCATATTATATAATGTTTTTATTGAACTACATATTTCTGTTATTACTTTTTCATCAATTCCTACTTTTTGTTCTCCAGCTAATGCTTCTCCACTTAATTTTAATAATACTCTTTTATACAATTTGTACTGCTCCTTCCTTAAACTTTATTGCATTTACTTTATAAAAATCCTTATCTCATTTTATGTTAATTTTCTTCTATTAATTAAACGTATTCTATCATATCCCAAAAAAAACTTAAATAGAATAAAGCAAAATTTTTGTAATTATTACTTAAAGATTTTACTTTTAATTTCATGTTATATTTAATTAATATAAAATATAATTTTTTTGTTAAAAAAAAGCAGAAGAATTTAATCTCCCGCTTCAATTAAATGATATACTTCTTTCTCCTCATCCCAAGATATACCGAACTCCATCACGCAAACAAACAACTGGGCGTAAATGAAACGCACCTAACCCCATCATACCTAAATCAACACAATACCAGCCAGAATCCTTCGTCGAAATACTACACAGATCCGAAAAAGCATCTTCTGCAATACCCAAATCTGTAGCAATAACACTTGACAATAGATAATCCCCGTATCCACCTAGAAAATTACCCACTGTCTCGTCAGCATCTCTCCAAGTTTCGTACGCATGATTACCAGTAATATTTCCTTTACCAACCACATCATATCCAATTCCCTCCCTTATACTCAACACGTCAAGCCACCTGTGAAATGTACTCTCGTAGGCCTCAGGACCGTTATAATATGTAATTTTTAAACCTTCTTCTGGAATAATCCTATTCCACGCGACTCTCCACATTTCCAAAGTCGGTCCACCTATAACACTATCTGCATATCCACTATTATCTTTAAAATTTTTCCAATTATCACTATTCAACAACAGCGATGCTCCTACTATACAACTATCACTCTGTTCTTTATTTATAGGAAACAATCTCGACATAAACTTATCATTATTTTCTCCAACATCTTGAGAAAGTTCTGGTTTTTTTCAATACATAAGTAATTTCGAGAACTATAACCCTCCATAATAGATGTTTTCTTAATTCCTAAATCTTTTTCCGCTTTTTCGATAACAATATCATCTTTTACATTTTGTGAAGTTATTAGATATATTTTGCCGTTTACTTTTTCTCCATCTTCTTCTGTTCCTTGATAAAATATTTGCCAATCATAGTTACCTTCTTTTCCGTCTATATCTACATCATAATCTACTTTTTTTCCTATATCTGCAGTATCTATTTCAGTTTTTATTTTTTCTTTTCTTTCCTCAGTCGTTCCTAGTTTATCTATTTCTTCTTCTGCCTTATTTAATTCCTCTGTTTCTTTTCCTTCTGCTTCTTTATATTTTTCGGCAGATAATTTTGCTTTTTGGAATAATCCATTCCCTCCGAATAGCTGAATTTAATGTTATTCCTGCTAATATCAAAAGTATTATTATTGTTATCACTAATGCTATTAAGGTTATTCCTTTTTCTTTGTAATTTAATTTTCTCATTCTTGAGTTTCTCCCTTCGTTTCTTATTATTTAATTTTTCTTTATGTTTATTAATAAATTAATTTTATTATTTATAAAGTATTAAGTCAATATTAAATATTATTTTTTATAAAAAATAAACTCTCCAGCCTAGTTAAAGATATTTACATAAAAATATAGCTCTTTTTCAGAGCTATATTTTTATTATTTCAAACCATATTTCTTTTTAAACCTATCAGCTTTTCCACCAGTTGTTTCTTTTCTTAGATTACCTGTCCAAAATGGATGACATTTTGAGCATACATCTACTTTTATATCTTTTTTTGTTGA
>CANQHI010000004.1 GCA_947623725.1 uncultured Clostridia bacterium
TTTAAATATGTTTGTTTTTTATTAATCTTTTTAATTAATTATAAATTTATTTTTTCTTTTTATCTCTTTTCTATTTTTATATATTAAAAATATCGCTATTATTAAATTTATTATTAATATTATTTCTAATATATATTTTAATATCTCTCTTATTTTTCCTTTTATTACTACTGCTTTTATATTTGACGTTGCATTTATTGTTTTATATTTATTTCCTGTCTCTTTAAATTTTACCTTTAATCCTATTATTCCTTTTTTTACTTCTACTTTATTCTCTCCTACTATACTATCTAATCTCTCTTGTATTTGCTCTTCTTTAAATTCTAATGATCTATTCTCTACCATACTTAACAAAATTGCTAAATTTATTTGTTTCTCTTCTTCACTTAACTTTGTTTTTCTATTTGTCTCTACACTTATTGTTAATATTTCTCCTATTATTAATATACTTACTATTGTTATTACTGTTATTTTCTTCCTTATTTTTTCATTTCCTTTTATTAATATTTTTGACAATTTCCTTATTATTACTGGCAATAAATATATTATTCCTAATAATGCAAAGAATATTATCGTATATATTACAAAGAAATATTTTCCTCCTAAATTTCCTGGTAACATATTTTTCTCTAAGTAAAAATAATTTGGTTCATAATTCTTAAACATTACCTTATTTAAGAATATTGCCCATACTATCATTATTAACATTGTTATTATTACTTGCCATACTTTTTTTAATTCTAACTTAAATTCTCCTAATCCCATCATTGCTATTGGAATTACAAATAACATTGTATGTGCCCATATTCCCTCTAATGTATAAAAACTCATAAATCTACTATCAAAATAATCATTTATCAATAATGTCATTATTGCTCCCATCATTGATAACATACATACTGGCGTTCTTATTTTTTTCCAGTCAAATATTATCATTAATGGTAATATATATATTAATATCGTACACATCTGTCCTGGTATTAAATCTCTTCCATATGGTAACGAACAACCTACTATTGACTTTATTATTTGTAATTCTATTCTTACTATCAATACAAAAATTACTATTGATTTTACTAACTTTTTTCCTTTTTCTTTATTTTTTTTACAATATTGATACATAATTATTGATAATATTATTACTATTGCTATCCACCAGATATGCCTTGCATCTTCAAATGTTCCATATCCTAAATTATCATTATACGGATGCATTTCCCCATTTGCAACTTTGAAAAAGCCAAAAAATTTATTTATAAAATTCATAATATATGTAATTAAATTCATTTTTTATCACTATTATCTTTTAATTCTCTTTTACTCATATATTTCAACATTATCCCCAAATTCACTAAAGTCAGTTTGCAAACTCTCGAAAAACCCCAAGCTATTCGTAAGTGAATCCTTATAGATCTTTACCTTCGCATACCCACTATAACCACCACTTGGATAACACACATAAGACCCGTACTTTAATGACTTTGGTAAGACAATCTCTTTTAATTCTGAATCATTGTAACTATAATACCTAAAAGTATCAAACATATAGACCACCGATTCAGGTATATTCAAATTTTCAAAATTAAAACTAGAACTATAATAAGTTGCAATCATACTCGTCACAGCCTCACCATCAACAACATAATCGCATTCATTTTCTACGGTTGCCCAAATCTTCTTCTCCTCGTTAGAGGAGTCCATAAAATTATGTTTATAAATATCACTACGACTTACGTTCCATCCGCCGAAATTAAATCTATACTTAGTCGTACGCTCAACAAGCTTATCACAATCAGAATCACTTCTATCTATAGCTGTTTCATAGACGCAACCGACAAACCCATCATCTAAAAAAGGCAAACAATTATAAGTATATGTGTATTTTTCTTCCTTTTTAATACATCCATCAATATTAATATTATTAACATTTTTATAAACAATTTTTTGTGCATTTTCATTATTTTTAGCTATCTCTATATTTACTTCTTCATTTTTAGTTGTTACATATCTAAATTTTGCTTTATATAAGTCTTTTCCATCTATCTCTTCTTCTTTTCCATCTGGTAATTTTATTTTATATTTGTTTCCATTTTCTGTTTCTGGAACTTTTAAATTACTTCTATCACCATATAATTTATTATAAGTTGCTTCTAAATCTTCATAATTAAACGGTGAAGAACCACCCACTTCAGCTGGAATATCTTTCATTTGATTTATCAATTTTTCTCCTGCTTCTTTAAAAGTATCATACTCATCAACACCTAATTGTTCTAGTATTTCAGAAAAAAATATTCCTACATTCATTTTCTCTTCTCTATTTTTTACATATTCATCTTTTTTTATATTAGACACATCATTTATATTAAAATAATTTGATCCCACACCAACAGCATCGTCCAATTTATTTATCAAACTATTAGCAAACCAGTCAGATAAGTCAGAAAAACTATAAATTGGTAAAGCATACAAATATAACATCATTGTTAAAAAGTATTTTTCCAAAACAAATTGTTCAAATGATGGACAATAATATTTCGATTCCACATATACATTTACTTTTGTTGTTTTTGTATCTATATCTTTATATATTATCCACATTCCATCATCTGTTACTATTGGATCATATTTTGCTCCATCATGTGTTTTGTCTATTCCATTGTTTTCAAATTTTTCATTTGTACTTGGATTTTCACTTACTATGCTTTCTATGTATTTGTCAAGTTCTTTTAATTGTTCTTCCTCATCTGTTTGTGATAACATATATTTTTCTGTACCTTCTCTTACTCTTTTAAATAATCCGTTTTGACTTAAAGCTGTACTTAATGTTACTCCTGCTAATATTAGCAATATTATGATTGTTATTACTAATGCTATTAGCGTTATTCCTTTTTCCTTATAATTTACTTTTCTCATCTTTTGAGTTTCCTCCCTTTTTTTACTATTTACTTTTTTGTTATATTTATTAATAAATTAATTTTATTATTTATGTAGTATTAAGTCAATATGCTGTATTATTTTATTTCTGTGTTTTTTTATTAAGTAAAAAGATTAATAAAAAAGTATAGAATTTTGTAATTCATTTATTTCAATAACTTTGCAAAATTCTATACTTTAATTTTTTACAATTTTGTAATAATCTTTATCTTTATTTTCTTCTTATAATTGTTTATATTATGCTATATTTTAAATATGTTTATTTTTTATTAATCTTTTTAATTAATTATAAATTTCTTACTTATTTACTGAAATATGTATATCCTCAATTTCTGCATTCAACTCCCTTGCAACAATATTGGTTATTTGAGCTACTTGCTCTTCTGATAAATTTTTATCCTGTTTTACTACTACATTTATATTATTATCATTTATCAATAACACAACATCTTTAAATCCTTTTGACTTTAGTAAATTTTCTATTATTGATATTGCATTTTTTCTATTATTGATATTTTTAATTTCATTAGTAGCAATTGCTTTTTGGTCTGCTGGAATATTTTCATTTTCTACTAGTTTTTGATATGTTTCAAGCATTTGTGAATACATTGTTTCTCTTTCTAATCTAGTTTGTGCAAAATAATTTTCAGAGTTATTTAGCTCTGTATTTGCATTTTTTACAGCATTATCTATTACTTCATTTGTTTGAATATTGTTATTTATTTCTGCATTGGTTTTTACAATATTATCTTCATTATTAATTTCGTTACTTTTTCTACTTTCAATATTATTCTCATTACTTTCTTTATCTTCAATATTATTCTCAATTGTTTCATTAGTCTCATTAGTATTATAAATATTTTCATCATTTTCTGATTCGTTTTCAATTAAATTAGTACTAACTAACTTAGCATCACCAAGTTCTGCTATTGATATATTTTCCTCTCCCGACTTATTATTATAGTTCATATATCCTGCTGTAACTAGCATTAAAGCTAAAGTTAAAATTACAATTTGATTTTTCTTAAATATTGTTTTAAAAACTTCACCAATCTCAATGTTATTTGTTTTCTTTGAATTTCTAGCTTTGTCACTACTTTTACTAAAATTATTTTTATTATTCACACTAAAAAAATTATTATATTTTTTAGACTTTTCATTTTTATTATCTATTATATTTTTTATACTTTCTTTTTTATTAGATTGCTTTTTTAAATATGTATTAAAAAGATTTTCTTTAGGCTTAACCCTTTTTCCTGTTTTTATAAATGTTATTTTCAATTTACGTTATCCTCCATTTTAAAAACTTGTATTTTATGTGTTGCAAGACCCGTTGCAGCTTCTACAGCTTGAATTATATTTGCTTTTACAGTAGTATCATCTGCACCACTTGCTACAACAACCGCTCCTTCTATCTTTGGACTTGTTACTTTTTGCGTTACAGGCTCCTTACTTCCATCTGAATTTTCTTTAAAAATAATTTCCTTTTGAGAATCTGTTTCAACAGTACTTCTTACTCCTCCACTACTATCGGTTTCATTAACATTGCTTATGCTTGTATCTTCATTATAAATCGGACTTACTGATGAACTTTCTGAATAGGTTATCATTACCCTTACATTTCCAACTCCAGAAATTTGATTTAATATTCTCTCTAATTTTTGTTCAAATTCATCTTCTTCATTATTACTCGATACTTGCACTACACTATCATATTCGTCCTTATCCCTTTTTTCCAAAGTACTATCTGTATTCTTTTTATCATCATTCCATATATAATTTATTGCGACAACTGTTACTATCAAAATAACAATTAAAACTACTATATTTTCTGTTTTCTTTTTTCCTTTAAACATGTTCTTTAGTTTTTCTTTATTCATAATAAAATATTATTCCTTTCTGTTATGTTGTATATACTTAACTTTTTTATAAAATGTTATTCGATTATTATATTATTTTCATCAATTTGGTAATTTTCACTTAAAGCTTTTTTTATGCTTTCTTTATCACTTGTAGACATTCCGCTTAACGGGCTTATCTTCAATATTTATATCTACTGTATTTATATTAGTTTCTATCTTATTTATATAAATATCTTCTTTTTTATCACTATCTGTGTCGTTTGATTTGCTATTTTCCTTGCTTTCATATACATCTGAAATTACTATCTTTGTAATATTATATTTATCATCTATACTTATGTTTATATTTTTTGCTTCATATCCTTTGGATTTTAGTTGTGATTTTATATTATAAATAATTTTATCCTTAAATGTTTCTCCTATGCTTGCATTATAAACATCTGTATCTTCTTTGTTAGTAGAGTTTTCAATCGTTATGTATTCATCTACATCAATATTTTCTAAATTAAAATCTTTTCCAATTACTGGGCTTATAATACAAAATAAAATATAGATTCCTACTACTACATTTATATATTTTTTGTTCTTATTATCTGGAAGAATCATCTGTAATATAGATGTTGCAATTATTGCTATGATTATGCCTTGTGCCCAAGAATTAAATCCTTTCATTTTACTATCCTTAAATATTTATAATTTATATTAATTCAAAATATTATAATTTTTTATGGCTTGTTGTCGCTAGAAAGTAGCAAGCTACTTTCGCTCCATTCGCACTTCGTTTGGTCGCTACGCGCCAATAAAAAATTATAATATTTTGAATTGTATTTAATAGTTTGCAATGATTATTGGTACATCAACCCACTATTTGATATTTTCATAACTATTGCAATTCCTACAATTAGCATTGCTGTAATTGTAAACATTATTGCTAAAAAAACTTTGAAGGTTCCTCCCATTTGTTCAATTAGCTTTACTATCTTCTTGTCTGCTATTGGTTCACACAGCGCTGCTCCTAGATAGTAAACTATTGTTAATGCTGTTAGTTTTAATATTGGTTTTAAACAAATACATACTATTACAAATATTCCTACTACCCCAACTGCATTTTTTATAATATTGCTATATCCTAAAACTGTATCAATCGCATCTCCTAATATTCCTCCAACTACTGGTATTGCATTTGACACAATTGACTTTCCTGCTTTTAATGTCATACCATCTAATCCGCTTGTTATACCACCTTCTAGTGTTGCTAAACTAAAAAATAATGTTAATACTGTAGTTAATACCCAAACTGAACCTTTTCTTAAAAATTTTGAAAGTTTTTCTACTTGTGCTTGATCAGATATTTTTGATACTATTCCTAATGCTGTTGATACTAATACTATTGGTATTAATACATTTGTTATAAAATTTGATATAAATGTAATTACTAAAAGTAATATTGGTTCTATCATGTGTGAAGTTACTACGTTTCCTGTTGTTATCATAAGTGTAGTAAGCAGTGGAATTAATACATTTGAGAATGCCGTTAAATCTGATATTGATGTTCTTATGCTAGATATAATATTTGAAAAATTGCTCATTACAAGTGTTACGATTAAAATATATTGAATATAATATGCTATTTTTGCTACTGATTCATTTCCTAAATTTTCACTAATTGATTTTAAAATACTATGAATAATTATTACAACTATAATTCCTGATATCATTGAAATTGCATCTTTTACATCACTACCTAAAATTTTTAATATATACTTTAAAATTTTATTATTGTCTAAACTGCCTGATATACTTGATTTATAAATTTCTGATACATCTATATCATCAGTATATTCTTCTGCCTTATTTAAAAAGCTGTTTATGCCTAACGATTCTTTTTGCGCATCTAGTGCTTCACTACTACTTTCTTCTGCAAAACTTATATTAGGGCAAAAGTACATTGCAATTATCAATAAAATTATAAGGATTTTATTTTTCATTTGTTCTCCATTATTTGAATAAAATTTTTTATATCGTTTAATGTTTTTATTTTTCATGAAAAAATTTTTATATTTCATTTTGTTTGATAAATTTATTTAAATTTCATTTTTTATTTAATTTATATTATGATAAATTATTTATATCTTAATTTTTACGGCAATATTTTTAATACTGTTTCTAATAATGATTTTATTATAGGAATTGACATGGTAATTATTATAACTTTTCCACCAATATCTACTTTACTTGCTATTGCAGATTCCCCTGAATCTTTACATATGCTTACTGCAAATTCCGTTAATATTGCAATTCCTGTTATTTTTATTAATATTTTTAAAAAGCCACTATTTATGCTTGTTCTACTTGATATATCTTGTATTAGTGTAATAATTTCAGATATTGAATCTGTAAGCATTAATATAATTAATACTCCCGCAAGTATTGATGCATATATTGCAAACTCTGGTCTATATTGCTTTATAATAATTATTATTATTACTGCAATAAAACCGTACTCCTATTATCTTAACAATATCCATATTTTATTTACTTTCCTTCTTTAAAGGTATTAAATCTTATTGCAAATCATAATTCACTAATTGCACATTACAAATTAAAAATCATAAATTACTAATTGCATACTGCAAATTAATTTACGTATTATAAATTAAACATTGTTCTTACCGTATCAAATAATCCGCTTACTTCTTTAATTACCATTGTTAAAACTATAATAAGCCCTGCTAAAGTAGTCATCATTGCTTGATCTTCACGCCCTGCTCTTACTAAAACTTGATATAAAACTGCAACTAAAATTCCTATTGCAGCTATTTTAAATAATAGATTAATTTCCATGTTCATCTCCAAATTATTTATATTTAAACTAAAATTATAACTATTGCTAGTCCCACAGTTGCACCTAAAGTTTTATATAATTTTTCATTCTTACTTTTTTCAATTTCTGCTTCTTTGATTTTTGTTTCTAAAAATTTTTTTGTTAATCTTATCTCTGAAACTTGTCCGTCTAAGTCTGTTCTTCCTAGCATTTTTGCTAGTCCCTTTAATATATCTTTATCATCTTTTGTAAGCTTTGTATTGCTCTCATCTATTGCCTTTTCCCATGCTTCTCCTGCTGTCATTAATTTCATATTTATTGAAGCATTTTCAAAAACTTGTCCTACATTATTTTTACTTACTTCTGATATTTCCTTAAATACGTCTGGAATCGGTTCATATGTAAATTTTATTTTTTCTTCAAATATGTTTAGCGCATTTTGAAATTCTTTTAACTCCAGCACTCTTGAAGAATATTTCCTTGATATCTTTATTCCTAAAAATGTCGATGCTACAAATATTAAAATTAAAAATATCATTTTTATGAAAAACATTTTTTCCTCTTTTCTCCATAATAAATTTTTAGCTTATTTTTTCACTTTATAAACTTGTCCTAATTATCTATATTAAATATATTCGTATAAAACTAATTTATTCCAACTTTTCATCTTCTAATTTATACATATTATTATCTAATGTATAAACATTTTTCATAATTCCCTTTTTTTCTAAAAAAATTATCTTATTAAAAATTTTTTCTTCATATATTCTTCCTAAATTTGTATTCAATTTTAATTCTTCTATGCTATTTCCATGAGCTGTAAAAATTCCCTTTACTCCTGAACAAATCCCATAATTAATTGCCTCTATATCATCTTTACTTCCTATTTCATCTGTTGCAATAATTTGCGGTGCCATACTTCTTATTGCCATTGTCATTCCTAGTGCTTTTGTAACATTATCAAGCACATCAGTTCTGAGACCTACATCATTTTGCGGTATACCTTTATACATTGCCGCTATTTCTCCTCTTTCATCTATTAAAGATACTGTATAGCCTAAATTACTCAAATTTCTAATTAAATCTCTTAATATTGTAGTTTTTCCACAGCCTGGCGGAGATACTATTAAAGTATTATTTATATTTCCATTTTTTAAAACCTCTGTTAAAATCTGATCACTTGCTCCTAATATTTCTTTTGCAATTCTGATGTTTAATGATGAAATATAATTTATGTTGCTTACTACTCCGTCCTTCATTGCTATATTTCCAGTAATACCTACTCTATGTCCACCCATTAAAGTTATAAAACCATTGCATATTTGATTTTGATATGAATAAATTGAATTATCACAAAATACTTGAAACATTGAAAGTATATCCCTTTGAGTTGGAACATACTCTAATATTTCTTCTCTATCTCTATACTTTAAAATCATGTTTCTATTTATTCTGATTCTTATTTCTTCAAGATTATCGCTATCCAATGTGTTTGCAATATTTCTAGGTATTACTCTTAAAATTGTTTGTAAATTTTTAATCATGTTCTTCCTTTCAATAATTCTTAAAAAATATATGCTTTTATACTATTTTCATGAAAAAGATAATTAAATTTACACAAAAATACAACATATATTATTAAAAATATATGCTGCACTTTTTGTTTTATTCTTAATTATTTGTTTAAAAATTTTTTATTCTATATTAGTTTCATCTGAATCATTTTCATTTGAATTAGTCTCATCTGATATAATGTTATACTTGTATTTCCATGCTAATATTCTTTTAACTGCTGTATTTATTTGCGTTTCTGAAATTCTTCCATCATTTACTGCATTTAATACTTCCTGTTTTTGTCTTGCAAAATCTGATGAAATAATCATATCATTTCCAGCTAATACTGCTTGAACTGCCACTTCTCCATTCTCAACATATTCCTTTACTGCATCCATTGCTAAATCATCTGTTATTATTATTCCAGAGAAATCTAAATCATCTCTTAAAATATTATGTACATTTTCTGATAGTGATGCTGGCTTATCTGCATCCATTGATTTTACTATGATGTGACTAACTAATATACAAGGTCCATCCTCTTCAATTCCACTCATAAATGGTAAAAAGTCTGACGTTTTATAATTATCATATTCTCTTTCATCAATTACAATTCCTGTATGAGTATCTGCATTATCTCCATATCCTGGAAAATGCTTCATTACAGAAATCATACCATCATTATTCATTTGTTTTATCAATTGAGCTACATATGAAGCAGTTTCTTCGGCTCCTTTTCCATAAGCTCTTTTATAAATAAAAGATGTAGATGTTGTTGATACATCAGATACTGGTGCAAAATTCATATTTAATCCAAGACTTTTTAATAAATTAGATTTTTCTGTTGAATCATCTAAAATTGCTTGCATACCTCCATTGTTCCATACTTGTTGTGGTGATAGAAATTTACTTTGGCGGAATGCTTTATAAGCACTTACTCTTACTACTGTTCCACCTTCTTCATCAACACCTAATGCTAATTTTATTTTACTAGCATCTTGACATTCTTGTAATTTTTTTTGAATAGATTCTTTTGTTTCTTTTTCAAAATCTCTACCAAATAATATATATCCACCCGGATTGTAATTTTTTATTTCTTCAATTACATTACTTGTTGGAAATCTTACCATAAACATCTGACCAACTTTTTCTTCTAAAGTCATATTTTGCATTATTTTTTCAGCTTGATCATAATATTCTTCAAATAAATCTTTTTCAACTATTTCTGGTATAGTATTCTGACTAATATTTTCTTCTGGATCATTACCACTATCAGTAACTTTTTGTTTATTATTTATATACCAAAATAATATTGCGGTTCCTATCGCTAGTATAATAACTAATACACAATAAATCCATTTATGTTTTCTTGTTTTACTATGTTTGTTACTCATTTTTTATAACCTTTCTTCAATGATAAGGTCATTATATATTAAAAGGATTCAAATATCAATATTAAATCTATTCCGCATTTAGCATTCCTTTAAATATAAAAGTGGTCGAAAACCTAAGAAACTACACTCATCGGTCTCCATGTAAGTTTGGCGATACACCGTAGCAAACTCAAAATTAATTACGTAATCATCACCGCGAGCAACACAAGGATACGCCTCATCAGAGCCGATATCATCACTATATTCTGTTGTCCACTCTCTTACATTTGCTGCCATATCATATATATTGCATTTCACATCGCTTGATTCCCCTGTATTTAACAATGAAGTAGCATTTCCTGCTGTGCCCCTACTTGCATTTGCATAATTTTCATTTCCCATTGCTTGTATATATACTATCGCTGTATCCCATGCATAACTATTTACTAAATCACTTTCTACATATTTTCCTTCATTTTTCCCTTCGCTATACATATTTTGACTTATTTTTGCTGCCTCTTCTTGAGTAATACAATTCCACAACATTCCCGAAGTATAATCGATTCCTACTCTACTACAACTCGTAGATGGCTTTGAATACGGCTCGTCATCACTTTTATAACTCGCCTCATATCTTGCTAAATAATATCCATGATTCTCTTCTACACTTTGTACAAATCCTGCTAAATCTTTTGCTCCTTTTCCTCCAAGTACTCTTTTATCACTAGCATACTCATAATAGTTACCATACATAAATTCTAATACAGTATCAGTCGAATAGTCCGAACCCTTCTGTACTAATGTTTCCTTTCCATTATTATCACTTTTGGCAAATGTGTATCTTCCTAGTGTTATTTCTACTTTTTTATTATCTTTTAATACTATTAGATCTTCTGCATCTGGTTGTGTAGTTGCATCATTATCCCCATCTATATTACTTACTGGTATCCATACAAATTCATTTTCTTCATCATCTTTTATTATTATTCCGTCTTGTACTGTATCATCTGTGTTTCCTGCAAATTTGAATCCTCCTGGTATTACTACTGGATTTCCTAAACTATCTTCATATGTTTCTGTGTTATGATTTGTACTTGTTACTGTTTTTAGTAATGGTTTTCCATTTGGTCCTTTTTCTACTTTTTTTGAATCCTTTCCATCTATTATCTTATCTATCTCTTTTTCTACTTCTCCTAGCTTTTCTGCCTCATCTGCTTCTGATTCTTTATATTTTTCTCCTGCATCTTTTGCCCTTTGAAATAGTCCATTTTGTCCTAATGCTGTTGTTAGTGTTACTCCTGCTAATATTAGCAATATTATGACTGTGATTACTAGTGCTATTAATGTGATTCCTTTTTCTTTATAGTTTATTTTTCTCATCTTTTGAGTTCCTCCCTTTGTTTTTTTACTATTTATTTTTTGTTATATTTATTAATAAATTAATTTTATTATTTATAATGTATTAAGTCAATATTAAGCATTATTTTATTTCTATTTTTTTATTAAGTAAAAAGATTAATAAAAAAGTATAAAATTCTGTAATCCATTTATTCCAATGCTTTTTCAAAATTCTATACTTTATTTTTTTTACAATTTTGTAATATTTTTTATCTTTATTTTATTCTTATAATTGTTTATATTATGCTATATTTTATACATATTTATTTTTTATTAATCTTTTTACTTAATAGTAATTTTCTAAGCTATTTATCCAATTTTACAAATTATATCTAAAATAAATCCGAAATAAAAAAACTGCATACAAGAATCAATCTTATACACAGTTTTTTCATATTTATTATTCGGTTTAAACAACTAAAACGATTTCTTTATTATTCCGTTTAATCAACTAAAACAATTTCTTTATTCTTTAATGTTTTTTGAACATCTATAACTCTTTGATTTGATGAACCTTTCCACTTTAAAGTTGGATCATGCAATTCTTCAACATATCTTCCATCAACTAATACATCTATATATTTTAGTGCTTCTTTATCTTTTAAATCTTCATCAAACTTATAACCTGTCCATACCCATACTGTTTTATTTGGATATTTTTCTTTAAATTCTTTTGCAATTTTAGTTGTAGCTTCTATATTTTTAGGATGCATAGGTTCTCCACCTAAAATTGAAAGCCCTTTTATATAATCCTTGCTACACAAATCCATAATCTCGTCAATTGTATCTTGTGTAATCTTTTTTCCACCTTCAAAATCCCAAGTTTCTTGATTAAAACAATTTTTACAGTGGAATTCACATCCTTGCATAAACACAGAAACTCTTACTCCAGGTCCATTTGATATATCCATTTTTCTAATTACATTATATCTCATTTTTTATCAGCTTCCTTATTATCTATATGTAATACTCTTTCTTTAATTTCTTGTGTTCTTCCTTTATTCCAGAAGTTTGTACCAATATATCCACAAGTTCTTCTTGCTACATTTAATGTATTGTGATCTCTATTACCACATTCTGGACAATACCATTCTAAATTATCATCTATTAATATTTCTCCAGTGAATCCACATTTTTGACAATAATCTGATTTTGTATTTAATTCTGCATACATTATGTTATCATATATGAATTCAATAACTTGCATAACTGCATCAAGATTATTTTGTAAGTTTGGAGTTTCAACATAAGAAATTGCTCCTCCTGGACTTAATCTCTGGAATTCACTTTCTAATTTTAATTTTGTGAAAGCATCTATTTCCTCAAATACTGGAACATGATATGAGTTAGTTATATATCCTCTATCTGTGATTCCTTCAACTGTACCAAATCTTTCTTTTAAGCATTTTGCAAATTTATATGTTGTTGATTCAATTGGAGTTCCATATACTGAATAATCAATATCTTCTTCCTCTTTCCACTTTTTGCATGCATCATTTAATTTTTGCATAACTTTTAGTCCAAATTCTTTGCCTTCTCCATTATCTGTATGTGAATGTCCTGTCATGTATTTAACACATTCATATAATCCAGCATATCCTAGTGAAATAGTAGAATATCCATGATGTAATAATTCATGTATAGTTTCTCCTGGCTCTAATCTTGCCAATGCTCCATCTTGCCATAATATAGGTGCTACATCACTTAAGGCACTACTTAATCTTTTATGTCTTACTTGTAATGCTCTATGGCATAACTCTAGTCTTTCATCAAATATTTCCCAGAATTTATCCATATCTTTTTCTGAAGAAAGAGCAACATCTGGTAAATTAATAGTTACAACACCTTGATTAAATCTACCATAATATTTTCCTTTTCCTTTTACATAGTTTTTAGCTTTTGCTATATTTCCTAAATGCATTGTTCTATCTGGTGTTAAGAAACTTCTGCATCCCATGCAAGGATAACATTCTCCATCTCCATTTTCATTTTTCTTAAGTTCTAACATAACTTTTTCTGAAATGTAATCAGGAACCATTCTCTTAGCTGTACATTCTGCTGCAAGTTTTGTTAAGTAATAATATTCTCCATCTTCTTTTATATTATCTTCTTCTAAAACATATAAAAGTTTTGGAAATGCTGGTGTTATATATACACCTTTTCTATTTTTAAATCCTAAAATTCTTTGTTTTAAAAATTCTTCAATTATCATTGCCAATTCTTTTTTGTATTCTTGTGTTTCATTCATATACATAAATACACTTAAAAATGGTGCTTGTCCATTCGTGTTTGTCATTGAATTTACTTGATAATTAAATGTTTGAACTCCATCAGATACTTCTTTTCTAGTATCTTCCCATGCATATTTATCACAATCATTTTTATTTAATTTTCTTGCTTCATATTTTTTATAATATCTTTCATAACTACTTCTTACAAATGGAGCTAAATGTGTAAGTGAAACTGTTGCTCCACCATAGCTTGATGATGTAACTGCTAAAATAATCTGTGTTGCAATTGTTGCTGCTGTTATAAATCTATGTGGTTTTTCTATCATAACACCATTTATTATTGTTCCATTTTGTAACATATCATCTAAATTAATTAATTCACAATTATGTAAAGCATTTTGAGCAAAATAATCTGCATCATGGAAATGTATTATTCCTTCATCATGTGCCTTAACTATATCTGGTGGAAGTAAAAATCTTCTAGTAATATCAGTACTTGTAATTCCTGCTAGATAATCTCTTTGGGTTGTAACAACTTTTGCATTTTTATTAGAATTTTCATTATTCCAATATTCATTTTCCCCTTCAATTAATTCTTTAATTGTTTGGTCTGTTGTATTTGCTTTTCTAACTAAGTCTCTAGTATAACGATATGTAATATATTTTTTTGCTAATTGATATTTATCAAATTCCATTAATTTTTGTTCAATTATGTCTTGTATATCTTCAACTAAAATTCTTTTCTTATTTAAGCTTTCAATATATTTTATAATTTCTTTTATTTGCTTATCTGATGCCCTTTCATCTTCTTTTACTTCTAGATTTGCTTTTCCGATTGCTACTACTATTTTGTTTGGATCATAGTCAACAAAATGTCCATCTCTCTTAACTATTTTCATTTCTTCCCTCCTTAGTTAATTCATATAATTTGTATATTTTTTTGCAAAGATTTTTAGGATATTTTTTTCTTCGCTAGAAAAATTCTAACAATAAATTAATAAATAAAAAAGGTGCATTTGCAACTTTTATTAAAATATGATAAAATTTTTTTGAGGTGTAAAATGATTAATCCATTCGAAGGCTTGTCTAGCTTACAAAAGACCAGATTACTAACTAAATTAGAGAGTCATATTTATAAATTTTCTAAAAATGAAGAAATAATACCAACTTTAAAAAGCAATGATATTGTATGCATTTTGTTAGAAGGTTCTGCCGAGATTCTTAATATCAATTATCTTGGTGAGGAAATTTTAATTGAGGAACTTCATGAAAACAGTGTTTTTGGAACTAATATTTCTAACATTGATGGAATTGAGTGTCAAATCAAAGCTTTAGAGGATTGTGTTGTTTTAGTCATTGATTACGACAAATTAATTAACATAAAAAATTTAGATTCTACTTACTACAACACTTTTATTTTAAATTTATTTAAAATATATAATGCAAAATTAGGTGACATAAATGATAGAATCAAAGTTCTCACTCAAAAAAGTATTAGAGATAAACTTTTAGCTTTTTTTGAAAATGAATATAGAAAAAATCGTTACAAAAATATTTATTTAGAATTTAATTTTAAGGAACTCGCAGATTATCTTGCTATAAATAGATCTGCAATGTTTAGAGAGCTAAAAAACTTAAAAGAAGAAAACTTTATAAAAATTAATGGAAAAAGAATTACACTGTTATACACTCCTATAATTTAATTTATAGGATATATAACAGTGCACTTATATTATTTTTTCTTTTTACTCTTTTTAACTTCAGCACCCATCTCTTCAAATTTAGCTGCTAATGATGGAGCGTTTGCAGTTAATCTTTTTATAGATAACTCTTCAGTTTTATTATTTGCTAATCTTAAATTATTTTCACTTGATAATAAATTATTTTTTATTTTTTGTAAATGGTCTATAGATTTATCTATTTCTTCAATTGCTGTATTAAATCTTTCACTTGCTATTCTATAATTCTTTCCAAATGCTTCTTTAAAATTGTTCATATTTTCTTCAAAATTAGCAATATCAATATTTTGATTTTGTACTTCTATTAATTGTCTTTTGCTCTCTAATGTTTTTAATGCCGCACCTCTCAAAATATTAATTATTGTAACAAATGATTGTGGTCTTATAACATACATTTTTTCATATTTATGAGATACATCTACAATTCCTTCATTATAGATTTCATTGTCTTTTTCTAGTAAAGATACTAATACTGCATATTCACATTTTTTCTCTCTTCTGTCTTTGTCTAGTTCCTTAAAGAAATCCTCATTTTTATGCTTTGTTGCAGTTTCATCATTTTCATTTTTCATTTCAAACATTATTGAAATATATTCAATACCATCTTCTGAATAATCTCTAAAAATGAAATCACCCTTTGAACCTGTTTTAGCATCATTATCTTTTTCAAAATATGCTCTAGGTAATGCAGGTCTTAGATATTTATTATACTCGATATTGCAATGTTGCTCTAAAGATTCTCCAACCATTTTAGTTGACATTTTTAATTTCATATCTTTATATAGTTCAATTTCTTCGTCTTTTCCTTTTAATTTATTTTCATAAGACTCTTTTAAACCTTGTTCTTTTAGTTGATATTCTTTTTCACTTAATTTAATTTGGTTGTTTAAATCATTAATTTCATCTACTTTTTCTTGAACTGCATTCTTTAACTCTAATTGATATTCAGAATCTTTTTGTTTTAAGTCACTTTTTAGTTTTTCAATTTCTTTATCTTTTTCTGATAATTCATTATTATTTTTTAATTCTAAATCTTTCTTTAAAAGTTCAAGTGCATTATCTTTATCTTTTTTATATTGCTCTTCTCTATTTAGAATTTCTTCTTCAAATTCATGATTACGAATCTGCTTTACTATTGAATCGTAATCTTTCTCATCTATTTGAAATATCTTTCCACAATTTGGACATTTTATTTCATTCATAAAAACAATATCTCCTACTCCCAATTATGATAAACATTCATTACATCATCTAATTCTTCAAGTGCATCTATTAATCTTTGAACTTTTTCTTCTCCATCACTATCTAATGCAACTGTAGTCGTTGGTACCATTTGAACTTCTGCTTCTTCAAATTCTATTCCTTCTTTTTCTAAAGCTTCTCTAACTGTAGAAAAATTTGATGGATCTGTTGTTATTTCATAAATTTCTTCGTCTGTTACAAAATCTTCTGCTCCATTATCTATTGCAACCATCATTAAATCATCTTCTGATAAAAGTGACTTTGTTTTATCTATTACAATAACACCTTTTTTATTAAACATATATGATACACAACCAGATGTTCCTAAGTTTCCACCTGCTTTATCAAATAAATGTCTTACATCAGCTGCTGTTCTATTTTTATTATCTGTACTTGCTTCTACAATAAATGCAACTCCAGATGGTCCATATCCTTCATAAGTAATTTCTTCATATACTTTATCATTTCCTTCTCCTGATGCTTTTTTTATTGCATTTTGTATTGTATCATTTGGCATGTTATTTGCTTTACATTTTGCTATTACATCTTTTAATTTTGAATTACCTGCTGGATCTGGTCCTCCTTGTTTTACTGCAATTAATAATTCTCTTCCTAGTTTTGTAAATACTTTTCCTCTTGCTGCATCTGCTTTACCTTTTTTTGCTTGAATATTGTGCCATTTGCTATGTCCTGACATTGTTAAATCCTCCTTTTATCTTCTTATTACTACCTAAAGTATTATAGCATAATTTATTGTATTTGTGTAGTGTCTTTTGCAAATTTTACTAGTGTCTAATATCAAATTTACCATATCTCTTGACTTTTTACTTATTAATATATTATAATAAATATAGGAAATGACAAATCCACAAACGTGGTTTTGCCCAGATTAAGATTTAATAAACCATTAGCTAGGCACAGCAGAATGGTTTATTTTTTATTTATGTAGTTGCTTATCAATCCAGTTCTTATACAGAACTGCTGTCAAGGCAACGTTTAATGTTAAAGAAAACATTAATGATAATATTAAAAATAGTATCACTTTAACCATAAACATCACCACCTTTCCTACGAAGCTTCGTAAAATTGGTGGCAAAACCACATCTGCTAATTATCATTTCCTATGTTAATTATTCTATAATATTATTTTTATTCTGTCTAGTCCTTTTTCTTTATAAATAAGATGAGCCCATTACAAATGCCTCATCTTATTTTTATAAAATAATTTATTCTGTTCGAAGTGCAATTACTGGATCTCTCTTAGATGCAGCCTTCGCTGGTATTAATCCACCTATTAAAGTAAGAATTACACTTAACACTATTAGTATAATTGCATTACTAAAATACAAGGTGACATTTAAAGGTATATTTCCAGTAAATTTATGAAGAACTGTATTAATAATAGGTATCAATGCATAAGAAATTCCTATTCCAAAGCATCCTGACAATAATCCAATTATAAATGTTTCAGCATTAAAGATTGATGATATATTTCTTTTTGATGCTCCCATAGCTCTTAATATTCCTATTTCCTTTGTTCTTTCATATACTGATATATATGTGATAATTCCAATCATTATTGAGGAAACAATAAGTGAAATTGAAATAAATGCAATTAATACATAAGTTACTGCGTTTACTATTGTTTTAACTGATTCCATAAGAATTCCTGTTGCATCAGTATAGTGAATTACTTTATCTTCTTGACCTTCTTGTTCCATTTTTTCATTATAATCATCTATGAATTTAATAAAATTTTCTTTTCCATCAAAACTATCGAAATAAAATGACATATATGTTGGTTCTTCTTTTTCTTGATAACCAAGACTTATTAAATTTGATTTTTGAGTTTTATCTTCTCCTGACATCATAGATGTTACAAGTCTCTTTATTTCGTCCTCTGTAATATTAACTTTAAAAGCTCCTGCAATTTTATTTTGATCTACATTAAAAGCAGATGCAAAACTATTGGTTAAATTTGATGTAAGCTCTCCAACTTTTGTTAATATTGTCTTTTTCATAACAGCTTCAGTCATTACTCTTGCCATTGTATTTTCAACTTGTTTTATTGCTTCACTATTTGTAAAACCAGATACAACTTGTGAAACTATTGCATCATTAATTACAACTCCTGCATTCTTACTTGGTTCTGTTGCATTAACCTCTGGTATATTGTTAGGTAAATTATTCGCTTTTTCTGTTGTTACTTGATTACCTAATTCATTTGTAGCTTTTGGAACATCTACTAAATTAGAATAATCATTACCTTGTGGCATAAATTGCATCATACTATTATATATCGTTACATATTGTTGTAATAATGTTTTTAATAATCCTGAATATGTTGTTTTAAAAGTATCTTTTGGAATAACATATTTTTGCTCAAGTGTTGATAACATTTGTGAAGGTTCTTTTTGTCCTAAATAATTTGAAACCACTTTTTCTACATCTTCAGCTTTAAATTCTCCTTTTATACTTTTGAACATTCCATTCGTCAAAGTAACTAGATCATTTGAAAAATCTTTTAACGCCGGAGTTGTATCTGTTGTAATAGAATTATTAATCTCTGTCATATAATTTTTAGTTTGTTCTTCTAATTGTTTTTGATCAATTTTTATATTAAATGCACTTTCAAGTTCTTTAGTATCAATGTCTATAAAATCTTGGAAGTTCAAACCTAATTTATCCTTTTTTTCATCAAATCTTGAACCAGAAAATACATCTATTTCATTATTATCTAATTGTTTTTTTACAATATCTGTATTTGCAGAATAATCAATTATATAATCTATCAAATCACTTGTATATGAAACTCCTGGGCTTAACATCATAGTTGTAGTTCCTTCTTTAGGACAAATTATACCAACAATTTTAAGTTTTATCGCATTATCATATAAATCTTGCATATATTCTTTATTCTCAGACATATCTTCATAAACATTATATTTTTCATTATATTTATAAATATCTGTTGGCATTATTAATTTTAATTCTAAATTCATAAGCTCTTCATACGAAAGTGTAAATGGTTCATTTTGTATATCAACTGATTCTCCATTCATAACTTTTGTTACTATTTCTGTTAATTCATCAGTATCTCTTAATCCTAAAGAATAAACAAGCAAGTCTGAAATAGTATTTGGCTGTGATAAAACAATCATCATTTCGTCATATTTTTCAGGTAAATGTCCTGCTAAAATATCGTACGAATTTTTTATTGCTTCTTTATCATTAAGCATCTGTGAAAATGTTGAAGTTAAAGAACTCATCATTGTTGATGAAGTAGAAAGCACAGAGCTAAATAAATTATTAGGATTTAATTTTGCCATTTCATTAGTTGCATCTATAGTATAAATCATTGGATTAACACTATATGAGTTTTCAATTGTGGAAACATTCTTATTTATCTCTTTAGAATTCTTATTTATATACTCTTTAAAACTTTTTAAATCGTTTGTACTTAATGCAGATAAAGTCTTTGAAATATATTGTTCCTCTTTTACTTTTCCATTCTCAATATCACTATTTTCATCAGATGTCATTGATAATAACATGCTTGCTATATCTGTACTCTCTTGCATTACAGTCAGAGGATATGATGTAAGTGTATCTTCTTGTATGCTATCAACATATCCTTGAAATCCATTTGAAATTGCTTGAACTAATGCAATTCCAATTATTCCAATACTACCTGCAACAGAAACTAAAATAGTTCTTCCTTTTTTTGTTAGTAAATTATTTAGACTTAATCTAAAGGCAGTCCATATTTTCATTGATGTTCTGCCTATTTTACTAGTATCTTTATTTTCTTGCACTTCACTATTTAATATAGGATTTGAATCTTCTGTAATAGTTCCATCTAAAATCCTTATTATTCTAGTAGAGTATTTTTCTGCAAGCTCTGGATTATGTGTTACCATTATAATTAGTTTATTTTTTGATATTCTTTTAAGTATTTCCATAACTTGCACACTTGTTTTAGTGTCTAATGCACCTGTTGGTTCATCTGCTAAAATAATATCTGGATTATTAACTAAAGCTCTTGCTATTGCTACTCTTTGCATTTGTCCACCAGATAATTGGTTAGGCTTTTTATTTATTTGGTCCTTTAATCCAACATCCTCTAATGCATTTATTGCTCTTTGTCTACGTTCCTTTTTTGAAATTCCACCTATTGTTAAGGCAAGTTCAACATTTGATAGCACTGTTTGATGGCTTATTAAATTATAGCTTTGAAAAATAAAACCTACTTTATAGTTTCTGTAAGCATCCCAATCTCTATCTTTAAACTTCTTTGTAGATTTTCCATTAATTATTAAATCTCCTGACGTATATCTATCTAGTCCACCAATAATATTTAATAGTGTTGTCTTTCCACAACCACTTGCACCTAGAATAGATACAAATTCAGATTCTCTAAATTTTAAAGAAACACCTTTTAGTGCTTCAACTTTTTCATCACCTGTTTTATAAACTTTTTTAATATTTTTTAGTTCTAACATATAAGCTCCTTATTTATTTTTAAGTGATATATTTACATAATTATCTTATCATTTTTCTCTAGTATGGTCAACATAAGAGTACTAAAATTCACAGAACTTTCATAATACATTTTATTATGTATTATTTACATTCTTTTTTTCCATAACATTTTATTATTATTAAACTCATAAGTCAATTTATTTTCATCATATAAATAAGATAAATATGATTTTATTGTACTTCCAATTAAAACATACTGGTTTGGATTCATCTCTAAATTATATTCATCAAAAATACATTTTAATATTTCTTCATAAGTTCTGTTTTCACAAATACTACAAATCTTATCTGCAACTTCTTTTATCTTGTTTTTATTAAGTTCTATTAAATTTGTAATGTCATCGGTTGCTTCACAATGAGATGGAATATATAATTTACCATTTAATGTAGATAAATAATCTAAAGTATTAAGATATTCTCTAACATCATATATAAAGAATAAATGATATTTTGTAATTGTTTCCTTGCTAAATAAAGAATCAGCTAAAAAATATACATTATCACTGGTTTTTATGCCAATCATATCAAAGAAATGCCCTTTTAAATTTATATATTCTAGTCCTTCTGGAAGGTTATTTTCTATGTTTGTTACTTTTGATTCTTTTGCTAATAAAAATTTATTTCTGATGTCCTTGAATGGATAACCTCCATATAAAAATGATGATTCTAATATTGGAAATTCAGTGAAACTTTTTTCAATATTGAATGCAAATATTTCACAATTAGTTCTATCTTGAATAACTTTATTTCCTCCAATATGATCAGCATTTGAGTGAGTATTTATTATTCCTTTAACTTTCCAGCCTTGTTCCTCAACAATTTTTAATATTTTCTTTCCTGCATCTTTATCATTTCCAGTATCTATTAGATATACATTTTCATCATCAACTTTATAAATTCCTATATTAGTAGGATTTTTTATATAATATGTTTTTTCTCCAACTTTAACTAATTCCATAATATTTTTTAATGATATCTCTAATCATTTACTCCCTTCTTTACTTTAATTTTTATTACGAATAACAGTCCCACAATATTGTGAGACCGTTACTATTAGAATACTTTTTCTTGAAAAATTAATACTAGATAAACTCAGATATTGAGACTTCATATACTTCTACTACTTTAGACTCTCCAAAATCGAGCCTTTTTTTGTATTCTCTGCTTTGAATTCGTCCATATGCTTTTATTGTATCGCCAATGTTTAAAAAGCTTGCATTTTCTGCATTTCTATCCCATGCTAAACATGGAATATAATCATATTTTCCGCCTTCTCGCTCCACTGACAAAAATAAATCTGTAATTTTTTTATAGCTTACTGGACTTATTCTGTAATAGGGTGGTTTCCGAACATTGCCTACTATGAAAATAGAATTTTCGTCTTCCATTCCATCATCACTTTCTAATACAATAATAACTCTTGCAAATACTGATAATTCCAAATGTGACTTATTGTTGTAGGAATATAATCTTCCTCCAACTTCCACATATTGTCCAGCTTGCAGGCCATTTATTTCGTCAAGCATTTCTTTAGAAATAATGATTGGAACATAGTCTATTACTCCACTTTTTCTCCTAATAGCTATTTTGGTTTTATAGAATTTTCTACCTCCATAATTTCTATGGCTAAACCACAAATATCCTGCTACCGTTCCTCTCAGCCATACCTTATTAGTTTCACTAAAACATTTCACGATGGTGCCATACTCTGCTTCTTTTTCTTCAATTACTTGGATTTCCCGAGCTTTTTTCGCTTCCGACATAATCCTCTCTCCTCCGTCTATTTTTTTCTTAATTCATCTTAGAAAAAGTATTTCAAATTTATTTTACTGTAAAATTACATTAAAATAAATTTGACAATTACTCTTCTAAAAAAAGTAATACATAAATAATATCATAAATTTGCTCTTTTGTAAATATCACTTATTCCTAATGCTATTTTCATATAGCGTAAATTATATACATTTTAAGAATATTTTTCTAATAAATTATCATAATCATCTAAAAAATGATGATACGTTCCTTCTCTCGCACTTCTGTAAGAAATTATTGTATCTAAATTCACATTTTCTACACTTCTTAAAATATTCATATCTACTTTTTCGTAAGTATTTCTAAGACTCTTTATTAGATTTTTTATTTCTTGTCTTTTTGAACCAATTTCATCATTATTAGTTGAATTTCGTTCTGTAATTTTACATGCACATTGTATAAAATCTAAATTATTTCTTTCCTTCCATCTTATTATACTTTCTTCCTTTACATAGTATAAAGGTCTTATCAGCTCCATTCCTGGATGTGATGTGCTTAATACCTTTGGCATCATTGTTTGCACTTGTGCTCCATATAACATTCCCATTAAAATTGTTTCAATAACATCATCCATGTGGTGCCCTAAAGCAATTTTATTGCAACCAAGCTCTTTTGCTTTTTCATATAAATATCCCCTTCTCATTCTTGCACATATATAGCAAGGATGATCATTAATTTCGTCTACTACATCAAATATATTAGTTTCAAACATTTCTAGTGGAATATTTAATAACTTAGCATTATCTATTATTTTTTGCTTATTTTTTTCATTATATCCCGGATTCATTGATAAAAAAACTAATTCAAAATCCTTTTTTCTATGTCTTTTTATTTCCTGCATACACTTAGCAAGTAGCATAGAATCTTTACCACCTGAAATGCATACTGCAATCTTATCTCCATCTCTAATCATGTCAAATTCTTGTATGGCTTTTACAAACTTTGACCAAATTCTTTTTCTATAACTTGTTATAATGCTTCTTTCGATTTCTTCGTATCTTTCCAATTTTATTCTCCTAACAAATCTATAAAACTTATAAACTTAATTATATTATATAAATATGTAAATTTCAATCTGTTAAAGGTTTTAGTTTTAATTTTTATTTAAATTTGCATTATTAACAATTTAAAAATAAATTTATTTTAAATTTTTAAAACCTGCCCTACAAATATAAGGTTCGGATTCCTTATGTCATTCAAGTTTACAAGATTTTGAACTGTGGTTCCAAACCTTAGAGCTATTCCTGAAAGAGTATCTCCTCTTTGTACAACATAAGTTTGATTTACACTTGGATTTGTTACAGTTTGATTTTGGCTAGAATTCGTTTGTTCTATTGAAGTTATCCTTAGCTTTTCTCCTGGAAATATTAGATTTGGATTTGCTATATTATTAAGTGATACAATTTGTTCCACAGTTACACCATATTTTTGTGCAATTTGTGATAAAGTATTACCCCTCTGTACTGTATAAATAATTTTTCCTGTACCTCTTACTTCATTTCCTCGAATATTAGAATTTGTAATTATTCTTAAAACTTCTCCTGTAAATATAAGGTTTGGATTACTTATATTATTTATACTTGCTATTTCTGACACTGTTGTTCCATATTGTAATGCTATCTGTGATAAAGTATTTCCTCTTTGTACTGTATAAAATATAGTTTCTGTTTGATATTTTTCTCCAGTTGGATTTTCTACTTTTGGTAATGCATCATTATTATTTAAAAAAATTTCTTCTGTATATAAATCTTCATCTACATATCCTGAAATTCCGCGATATTAATCCTTTGTCAAAATACTGAACACCTATCCATTCATCCCAGTTTGTTCTTACATTATTTAAGTTATTATAATCTCCATAATATGCAAGCCATAATGGATATCTGCTTGCTAAATCTTCTCCAAACACATTGCTTGCATTATATAAATCACTATATATTACTACTTCTTTTCCAGTTATATCTTCTAAAGTTTCTATAAATGTTAGTGAAATATTGTTTATTTCATCTACGCTTGCTCCCTGAAAAGTTTCATAATCCATCGCAAGCTTGCAGTCTACTTCTTTTCCTGAAATTACTGATGCAAAAAATCTTGCCTCTAACCTTGCTTCTTCTTCATTAGTTGCTGTTAAAAAATGATAAAACCCTATTTTTAGATTATTATTTTTAGCATTTTCATAATTTATTTCAAAATATGGATCTTTCCAGCTACTTCCTTGACTTGCTTTTATGTATACGACTTCTACTCCATCATTTTTTACTCTTTCATAATCAATGTAGCCCTGCCACTCACTCACATCAATTCCTCTATAAGATGGATTTGATTCTGGAGTAATCGCATTGCTTGTTATTGTTAAAATAAAAATACTAAAAATGGATAATATCATTATTTTTATAATTTTACGCATAATAAAAAACTCCTTTCTGTTTTATTATATGGAGTTTTTTATTAATTTGTTATTTACTTTTTATTTCAAAAATCTAATACTTTTTACTATTTAATAATTACTCCCAAAAAATCCTTCCTTCTACCTTAATTCCTTCATCTTTATTCCATACTTCTCTTTTATTTCCTTTTGTATCTTCAAAAATTATCGATTTTAATTTATCATCATCATTCCCCTTAAATAAACCGAACCCATGTGCTGTTGGAACTCCTTTGCCAAATGGAAATTTTCCCTTGAATACACAATGCAAAATCAAGTTTCCTGATTCATCAAATTCTTCATATTCATCACACGTTAAAATATATTTGTCATGCTTTATACTAAAATTTACTTCAGAAATTTTTCCATCGTCCGAATATCTAACATAATTAGCATATACACTAATATCATTGATATCAACAAAAAAGTCACATTTTGGTAATATTACATAAAATACATCAATTAAAATATTTATAATTAACAAAATTACCGCAATAGTAATCAATATAGCTTTTACCATATTTTTATTATATTTTTTCAAAAAACTAATTCGTTCTTCTTGTTTTTTTTCGTAATTTAAACTTATTTGTTTATTCATTTCCTCTAAAATATTTTTACAATTCTTACATTTTTTTAAATGCCCTTCAACTAGTTTGTTACTTAATTCACTTGTAACTCCATCACAATAACTTGGCAATAAATCCTGTATAACCTCACAATCAATACATTCAATTGATTTCATATATAACTCCTTTTCTTTATAAAACCTTGTATAGTTATAAAAAAAATTTAATTTTTTCATACTAACTTCCTTTTATAATTACAAAATATTTTTATAATAAATTTTTCAAACTATTTTACCTTTATAATTTCAAAACTTTTATAATAAATTTTTTTCTATTAATTTTTGTTTTCCTCTAAAAAATGTTGTTCTTGCCCAACTTTCAGTTTTATTTAATATATTTCCTATTTCTTTAAAACTTAAGTCTCCTGTTAATCTCAAATATACCACCTCTCTTGTCTTTACATCTAATTGTTGCAGAGCATAATATAATTTTAATTTATCATCTTTTTTTATATAATCTTCTTCTAAATTTTTGTCATCAGAAACTTCAATCTCATCAATAGATACATTTTTATTTTCCTTCCTTAATTTTTTATAAAGTATCTTTTTGGCGATTGAATAAAGCCATGTTGAAATTTCACATTCTCCTCTAAAATTGTTTATTTGCTTTATTGCTACTACAAAGGTTTCTTGCATGATTTCTTCAGACAAATCTTCATTTTTTGTTATAAAAAATATATATTTTTTTATTAAATTAGCATATTGTTTATATATTTCTTCAATATCTTCCATTATTTTTTCCTTTTATTTATTCCACTTTTCAACAAGTCTGCTTTTATAATCCTTTCTATATGCTTAGTGTCTATTTTTTTTATTTCGTTACAAGTTTTGTAAATTTTTTAATTTCTTTTTCATTGTAAATTTATACTTTTACAGTTCTCTTTAATTTTATATTACAAATATCCTTTTCTAAAAATTAATTCTTCATATTACAAAAAAAGTAAGTGAATAACATAGAACACTATTAAAACCTTTAATGCTTTTGTTCTTTTAGTAATCACTTACTTTTTCTATAAAATCTTATATATTATCTTTTATTTTAATTAATTTTATAATTTGTTTTCCATCACATATAAGTATATTTTTATATTTTAATTATTTTGTAATTGTTTTTATCACCCTACTTAATCGTTTTGTGGTTTTTTCTTACTGTATTTAGTCATATTTAACTAATTACGATTCTGTAGTTGCTCCAGCTGCAAATGAATATCCTGCTGGCAAATAGTCTAACGGATTAAGTGGAGCTTTGCTAAAGAATTCTGCTGTTGATGATGCTTGTCTTATTTCAAAATGTAAATGTGGAGCAGTACTTCCACCAGAATTTCCTGATGTTGCTATAACTTGTCCTTGAGATACTAATTGTCCATTACTTACTTTACTTGCTGATAAATGTCCATATAATGTAACATATCCATTTCCATGAAATACCATTATGTATGTACCATATCCACCTGAATCATAGGCATTGTAAGCATATCCTGTTGCTGATGCATAAACATTTTCATAATAAGCACCTATATCAATACCTTTATGCATTCTTCCCCATCTTCTTTTTACTGTTGATGTAACTAATTTATTATTACATGGCCAAATAAAGCTTCCATCAAATTTTAATCCATTTTGTTGTATTTGTGATTGTGCACGCCTTGCTGCTTCTGCTAATTCCGCATTTACTCTTGCCATTGCTTTATTATATTCATCTATTTCTGATTGTTTTTTCTTTTCTTCCTCTGTTAATGATGCAATTTTACTTTCCTTTTGATTTTGGATTACTGTTAATTCAACGTTCTTTGCATCTTTTTGAGATTTTACTGAATCAACCTCTGACTTTTGTTGTTGTAACTCTGATTTTATTTGTTCTAATTCTTTCTTTTCTTCTGATACTTTATTTATTAATTTTGTGTCAGCATCTGCTATTCTTTCTAATGCATCAAATGACGCAAGCATATCTGCATAACTTGTTGCTCCTAATAAAACATCAAGATATTTTATTCCTCCTGTTTTATACATAGCAACTAATCTTTTTTTCAAAAGCTCTTGCTTCTCATCAAGTTCTGCTTGTTTTTCTTCAATCTCTTTTTCTTTTTCAGATATTGAATTATTTAATTCATTCAACTGACTTTCCAATGCTTTTATTTCATTACTTAATGTACTTAATTGTTCTGTGATAGCTTCTAATTCACTTTGCTCTGTTTTCTTTTGATTTGATATATTATCTTTCTCGTTTTGTGCTTGATCTATTTGCTGTTGTATTCTATCCTTATCTGCTTGCGTTGCGGCAAAGCTCATATTAACCAGTGCCATAATTATATAACTTACTATAATTATTGATAAGACTCTTTTCTTCATAAGTTTTTTCATATAATCAACTTTATTGATTAATTTCGTATAAAATTTTACGAAATCCCTTTCTTTTTATAATTATTTTTCTCATTCATAATAACATAACAAAATACAGTTTGCAACATTTATTTTTTTCCAATTTTGTAATATATTTTTATTGAAAATAAAATTTCATTATACTATAATAATTTTAACTATAAACTCAAATAATATAAATAAAAAGAGGGTAATTAACTATGTATTTTAAATTAGAAGAAACAATAGAAAAAATTTCGAATCTAATTGAAAAAAAGGAAATAAAACAATTACAAGAATATTTGAATAAAACAATAAAAAGTGAAGATATTCCAAGTATATTAGAATATTTAGATGAAGATAAAAGCATAATGATATACAGATTACTCAATAAAGAAAAGGCAACTCAAGTTTTCGTTGAAATGGATCATAATGAGCAAGAAAAACTTATCAGTATGCTAACTGATAACGAAATTGAAAATGTAATGAATGAAATTTACATGGATGATGCTGCTGATTTAATCGAAGAAATGCCATCAAATGTCGTAAAGCGTATTTTATCAAACACAAAATTAGAGAATAGAAATATAATAAATGAACTTTTAAAATATCCTGCTGAAACAGCTGGAACAATTATGACTACCGAATATATAGACTTAAAAGAAACCATGACTGTTGATAATGCATTTTACTATATCAAGCAAAAAGAATTAAAAAAGGAAACTGTATATAATTGTTATGTAGTAACCAATGAAAGAAAATTAGTTGGTGTTGTTGATATAAAAGAACTTTTAGTTGCTGACAGAGATAAGCTTATAAAAGATATCATGGATACTAGTGTATTAAAAACTAATACATTAGAAGATCAAGAAGAAGTTAGTAGAATGTTTTACAAATATAATTGTATTGCATTGCCTGTCGTTGATAATGAAAATAGGCTTGTAGGAATTATAACCATTGATGATGTTATGGACGTAATCAACGAGGAAACATCTGAAGATTTTGAAAAAATGGCTGCTATGACTCCAAATGATGGGGAAGCATATTTAAAGACTAGCGTTTTTAAACATGCTAGACATAGAATTCTTTGGTTATTGCTATTAATGGTTTCAGCAATGATTACTGGTGGGGTAATAGAACATTATGAAGCTGCAATTTCTTCACTTCCATTACTAGTTTCATTTATTCCAATGATTATGGACACTGGAGGAAATTGTGGTTCTCAAGCATCTACTTTAATAATAAGAGGTTTGGCTATGAACGAAATTCACCCAAAAGATATTTTCAAAGCAATGTGGAAGGAATTTAGAATATCAATTATTGTCGGAATTGTTTTAGCTTTTGCAAATTCTATAAGAATAATGATTCAATATCAAGATATACAAATTGCAATTGCAGTAAGTAGCACACTTATAATTACTGTTATGATGGCAAAATTATTAGGTTGCATTTTGCCAATTGTCGCAAAAAAATTAAAATTGGATCCTGCTATTATGGCTGCACCTTTAATTACAACTATTGTAGATACATTGTCTGTTTTAGTATTTTTTAATATTTCAACATTAATATTTCATATATAAGCACATATTATCGTAAAAAAAATTAAGATTACCAACAATTCCTATCCTTGCGGTAATCTTAATTTTTTATATTAATGTTCCTACATCACAATTATTTTTTATACGCACTTTCTAACTAGTCTCAAGTAAAATTCTTTATCAATATTTTAATATTCCCTTGGCGGTTCACTAAATACATTCTCAAATTTTAAAAATCCTTCAGGCTTCTCCTCACTAATTTCCACCTCATTTCCAGTCGAATAACACGCAGCAAATACGCCACCATCTTCTGTTACTCCGTTATCTAGTGGAGTTCCGTCCTCTTTTACTTCCGATATATAATAAGTACCTAAGTCTAAATTTGTAAATTCTACTTCCTTTGTGCTATCACCAACAAAGAACATTGGCAAAACTTCACTTACTCTATTTGTTAAATCCTCATCAGAAAACAATGCTACATAAAATTTCAAATCAACCCCTGATAGTAATTCCCCAGCCAAACTCTCAAGCGTCTTTTTTACTTTAATTTTTCCTTTAATAGGCTCTTTCACTTTTTCTACATTTGTTATTTCAACTTCTGGTAGTGTATGTTCTTTTGTTGTTGCTGGCTTTGTTGTCACTCCCGTTATAGTATTTTTTATAGGGTATCCTCTATCATCTGATTTTACTTCATATTCATATTCTTTAGATTCTGACTCTCCCTTTTCTAATTCAAAATAGAAATTCTGTTCTGTCTCCGTATTCCCTCCTTTTCCTGATGATACAATATCATTTATAGTAATTAAATTATAATCGCAGTTTCCTTTATTAGTTATAGTTATTCTATATTTTATTTTTTCACCTACTTGATAATTTTCTCCATTCGATGGCGACGAGATTACGGTCTTAGTTATTTCATAATCTGGATCTGCAAAAGTAACATCTAAATAAACTGTAAGATTTAATTCACTATATTCACCAACTACGTTTCCATTTTCATCATATTTTAAATTATTGAAAATATGTGGTTTAAATGTTAAGACATTTCCGCTTTTTCCCTGTTGGGGCTCTGTAATCTGTAATATCATATATATACCCGGAGTTAGTTCATCATAACTAAACACACCATTTTGGTCCAAAAGTAATTCTACACCATTAATATCAAAAGCATTAACAAATGCATCACACATTTCTCCGCATTTCCGAGATATCTACAGGAAAATTTAATTTTGAAAGATCAATTCTAGTTGGTTGAAAAGAATCTTCACATTTTACCTCTCTTGTTTCTGTTACTCCCGCAATCTTGTATAGTTTTACTTTTGTACGTTCGTTAAATTCTTCCTCATTTACATTTACTTCTTTACTATCAAATTTAATATTTAACTTCCAATTTGTTAATTCATCAACTTCCGTTCCGAGAAATATCATATTTCTTTTCAGTTTCTTGATTATCTATAAATTTATCTAATTCTGCTAATTTTTCTGACTCATCTAGTTCTGATTCTTTATATTTTTCTACGGTTGTCCTTGCTCTTTGAAATAACCCATGTTGTCCTAAGGCTGTATTTATTGTTACTCCTGCTAATATTAATAGTATTATTATTGTTATTACTAATGCTATTAATGTTATTCCTTTTTCTTTGCAATTTACCTTTCTCATCTTTTGAGTTCCTCCAATCTCTTATTATTTACATTTTTTGTTATAATTATTATTTTAATCAATTTTATTATTTATAAAATATTAAGTCAATATGTTATGCTACATTATTAAAGTCTATTCAACAATTCCTCCTCCATTAAATTTATTCTCAAACTCTACCAACACTTCAGTCTTATCTTTATTAATTTCTACTTCACTTCCATTTGGAAAAACTACGGTAAACATACCGTTACTTACTGTTGCTCCTTCAGCTACTGGAGTTCCATCATTAGTTACTTCCGAAACATAATAAGTGCCTGCTCCTAAATCTACAAATTCTGCCTCCGCTGAACTAGAATTGATAAAGTCCAATGTCAAAACTTCACCCACTCTACTCTTTCTCTCCTTATCCGAAAACAATGCTACATAAAATTTTAATCCATTTGTGATCATTTCATCTCCATTCACAGTTTTTAGCGTCTTTTTTACTCTAATTTTTCCTTTTATAGACTCCTTATCCACATCAGTAGGCCATTCAGAAAATACATTTTCGAACTCAACCAATCCTTCATTTTTTTCTTCTGTAATCTCCACATCATTTCCATCAGGAAATACTGCAGCAAACACGCCACCTTCTTCATCTGTTCCGTTATCCATTGGAATTCCTTTCTCATTTACCTCAGACACATAATAATTGCCAAATTCTAAATTTGTAAATTCCACTTCAACTGAACTAGCATCGCTAAAAACCATTTTTAAAACATCACTTACTTTATCCGTCCTTCCATTATCTGAAAATAATGCTACATAAAATGTTGAATTAGTTGCCTGAACTTCAATTCCCTCAAGATTTTTTAGTGTCTTTTTTACTTTAATTTTTCCTTTTTCTTTATTATCTATAAATTTATCTAATTCTGCTAATTTTTCCGACTCATCTACTTTTGATTCTTTATATTTTTCTACGGTTGTCCTTGCTCTTTGAAATAACCCATGTTGTCCTAAAGCTGTTGTTAGTGTTACTCCTGCTAATATTAATAGTATTATTATTGTTATTACTAATGCTATCAATGTTATTCCTTTTTCTTCGTAATTTACTTTTATCATCTTTTGCGTTCCTCCCATTTCTTATTATTTACATTTTTTGTTATAATTATTATCTTAATCGATTTTATTATTTATAAAACATTAAGTCAATATTTTATAATATTTTATTTCTATAGTTTTTTTTAAGTTATAAACTTAATAAAAAAGTTCAAAATTATATAACTCACTAAAATGAACGAATTGAGGAATTTTATACATTTCATTTTTTACATATTTGTAAAATTTTCTTTAGTTTTATTCTTTCTCAAGTCCAGTATTTTATGATATATTTAATCATAGTTAATTTTTTATTAAGTTTATAACTTAATTATATTTTATTCTATTTTCTAATTGTATAAATATTAAATCATCTTAAATTTAATATTTTTCTTATATAATTTCTATTCTTTTTTATTCATATACCCAAAGCATATACTACCGTTATAAAAAAATTTAAGATTACCAACATTTTTTTATTCTTGCGGTAATCTTAAATTTTCTACACCAATGTTTTCATAGCCTTATTACTGATGCACTTTCTAACTAGTCTTATCAAAATTCTAATATTCCCTCGGTTGTTCACTAAATACATTCTCAAACTGTACAAATCCTCCAGTGTTCCTCTCACTTATTTCTACCTTATTTCCCCCTGGAAATATCACGCCAAACACTCCACCATCTTTTGTTATTCCGTTATCTATTGGAGTCCCGTTCTCGTCTACTTCCGACACATAATAAGTACCTGCTCCTAAATCTTTAAATTCTACTTCCGCCGAACTAGAACCGACAAAGACCATTGGTAAAACATCACTTACTCTATTCGTTCGCCCCTCATCTGAAAATAATGCCACATAAAACGTTGAGTCAACTGCTGTCAGATCATCTCCAGTCAGAGTCTTAAGTGTCTTTCTTACTTTAATTCCTCCTTCTATAGACTCTCCACCTGTACCCCCCGACCATTCAGGAAATACATTCTCGAACTCAACTAATCCTTCTGGATTTTCTTCAGTTATTTCCACACTATTTTCATAAGGAAAAATTGCGGTAAACATTCCACCCTCTTCATTTTCTCCGTAATCAATTGGATATCCCCAATATTCATCTTCAACTTCTGACACATAATAAGTGCTTAAATCTAAATTCGTAAATTCCACTTCTGCCGAACTTGCATTGTTAAATACCATTGGCAAAACTTCACTTACTCTATCTGTTAAATCCTCATCTGAAAACAATGCCACATAAAATGTTGAATTAGTTGCCATAAGTTCATTTCCATCTAAATCTGTAAGTGTCTTTTTTACTTTAATTTTTCCCTTAATAGGCTCCTTTTCTTTTTCTACATTCGTAATTTCAACTTCTGGTAGCGTATGTTCTCTTGTTGTTGGTGGTCTTGTTGTTACTCCTGTTATAGTATTTTTTATAGGGTATCCTCCATCATCTGGTTTTACTTCATATTCATATTCCACATCTTCTGACTCTCCTTTTCTTAAGTCCAAATAGATGGTTTTTTCTGTTTTTGTATTTTCTCCTTCTCCTGATGATACAATATCATTTATAGTAATTACATCATAATTGCAGTTTCCTTTATTAGTTACAGTTATTTTATACTTTATTTTTTCACCTACTTGATATGCTTCTCCATTCGCTGGCGACGAGATTACGGTCTTAGTTATTTCATAATCTGGATCTGCAAAGATAACATCTAAATACACTGTAAGATTTAATTCACTATATGCTCCAACTACGTTCCCATTTTCATCATATTTTAAATTATTAAAAATAAATGGTTTAGATGTTAAGACATTTCCACTATCTCCCTGTTCGGGAGATGTATGCGGTACTATCATATATATACCTGGAGATAGTTTATCATAACTAAATATACCACTATACTTGTTCGAAAGGTTTTCTACACCAGGAATACCCCACTCTTGAACAAATGCATCACACATTTCTCCGTATTTCCGAAATATCTACCGGAAAATTCAATTTTGAAAAATCAATTCCAGTTGCTTGAAACGGATCTCCATATTTTATTTCTCCTGTTTCTGTTATTTCTGCTATCATATATAGGCATACTCTTGTACGTTCATTAAATTTTTCCTCATTTACATCTACTTCTCTACTATCAAATTTAAGATTTAACTTCCACTCTGTTAATTTATCTACTTCCGTTCCGAGAAATATCATATTTTTTTTCACTTTCTGTTCCATGCTTATCTAACATTTTTTCTAATTCTGTTATTTTTCCCGACTCATCTTCTTCCGATTCCTTACAATTTTCTCCTGCTATTTTTGCCCTCTTAAATAGTCCATTTTGTCCTAATGCAGTTGTTAGTATTATTCCTGCTATGATTAATAGTATTATTATTGTTATTACTAATGTTAGTAATGTTATTCCTTTTTCTTTGCAATTTATTTTTCTCATCCTTTGAGTTCCTCCTGTTTTTTATTATTTACACTTTTGTTATAATTATTATCTTAATTGATTTTATTATTTATAAAGTATTAAGTTAATATATTATAAGATTTTATTTCCATAATCTTTTTTTAAAGTAATTAACTTAATAAAAAAAATCAAAATCCTATAATTCACTAAAATGAATGAATTATAGGATTTTTTGTATTTTATTTTTTTACATATTTGTAAAATTTTTTTATTTTTTATTCTTTATCAAGTTCAGTATTTTATGATATATTTAACCATATTGAATTTTTTATTAAGTTAATTACTTAATTATATTTTATTCTATTCTATTTTCTAATTGCATAATTTATTAAAGTTTTACTAATTTTAATCATGCATATTCTATTCTTTTTTTAGTTCATATATATAGTCTACTTCATCACAAACATTTTGTGAATGAGTCACTATTATTACACACTTATTTTCCTCCTTAGCTAATTTTTTAAATATTTTTAATATTTCGCTTTCTGTTTCTTTATCTAAGTTTCCCGTTGGTTCGTCTGCTATTATTATTTTTGGATTATAAGATAAGCTTCTTGCAATAGCAATTCTTTGTTGCTCTCCACCTGATAATTTTAATATTTTTCTATTTGCTTGTTCTTCTGATAATCCAACACTTTTCATAAGTTCTAATGCTTTTTGTTTCTTATCTTTTATTTTAACCTTGCTTACATCCATTGATAATATTATATTTTCTATTGCTGTTAATCTTGGCAATAAATTATAACTTTGAAAAACAATTCCAATTTCTGTATTACGATATTTGTCTAAATTCATCTTTTTTAATTCTTTACCATCATACAAAACTTTTCCTTCAGTGCATTTTTCTAATCCTGTAATTAATGATAGTAATGTTGTTTTTCCACTTCCACTTTTTCCTTTAATTGCATACATTTTCCCTTGTTCAAATTCATAATTAATATTTTTAAACACATATACATCTTTTGGTGCATCTTTGTACCTATATGAAACATCTTCTAACTTTAATATTCCCATATTTAAAATTTTCCTTTCTATGCCACAATTTTAATTTTACAATCATAATATTTATACTTATATATGACTTTTTTTATGCCCATATATATTAACTTTTATAATCATAATTCTTATACTCATATATATGGCTTTTATGATCTCTCTTTTAATATTGTTAATGGTGAAAATCTTTGAATACTTATCATTGAAGCTAAACTACTTATTATTGTTAATGCAATTCCTATTCCTAAAAGTTCAGCAATAACTGTAAAGTCAACTACTGCATCAATGCTATCATAAGCCTGTACTTGAACTCTTCCATTATTAAATTCCATTGGTCCACCTCTACCAAAATTACTTGAAATTTGTTCATTAGCTTCTTCGCTTGCTTCTATCTCACTTGCTAATAAAGTATTTCCTATTGGTTTTGACAAAAATGTTCCAATTACAGCTCCAATGCATAGCATAATTATACTTACAATTAATAACTCTAAAACAAACTGAATAGTAAGCTTAAATTTACTTATTCCTATTGTTCTATAAACACCTATTTCATATTTTCTTTCTCTAATATTAATCATATTAATTACAAATAAAACTATTGAAGCTATTACTAAAGTAATTATTAAAAATGTAGTTGCAAAAGTTTTTACATTTTCGATTGATTTTGTTGCATTTTTTAATTCATCTAGATTTGTATTAATTGTATAAAAATCATTTAATCCTTTTTCTTTTACTTCTGCCTTAAATCCCTCAATTGAACTTTCATCTTTTAAAATAAAAGATGGAGTTACGTTTGTAACTAAACTTTCATCATCAGCTACTAAACTTTCAACAATATTGCTACTTGTAATAATTTTGTTAGCTGATTGTGAATACATACTTACCGCATTATCTTCACCAGAGTTGTCTTTGTATATGCCTTTTACAGTAAAATCATAAGTTTTTTCATTATTAGGATTTTTAAATGTAATTGTACTTCCTACAGAAATCTCATTTAATGTTGCTAAATCTGAACTTATTACACATTCATAAGCTGAAAAGTCTGTTATCATTTCTCCTCCACTTACTTGATATGTTCCATTTGCAAAATCTGTCATTGCATCTATTGAAGAATAGCCATCTATTTCAAAATCTCCTGTCAAATTTCTTGAACTTTCAAATTTCTCATTTCTTTTTGTTATAACTGTTGTAGTGTTATTATTTACAACTGTTCTTCTTTCTCCTCCCATTGGTCCACCATGTTCAAAATTTCCTCCACTTGGTTCTCCACCTGTTGTGGTACTTGATGAACTAGTTGTGGTTTGTCTATCTTCTACTTCATATTCAAAAGAGTCTGTTGCTTTTGTTAAAGTATCACTATTTAGAGAAGTTGCGTATATATAATAATAATTTTTTAAATACTCACTTTCTCCATAATTTTTTACATTTTCTAACGTAAGTTGCTCAATATTGTTAAAATTTTCTATATTAGTCTTTTTAGCATCTTCTCCACCTTCAAATTGATTTGATAATTCTTGTCTATTAAACCCTATTGTTGCAATTATGTCATTTGCTTCTTGATAATTTTTAACTAACTTATTAGCTGTATTTCTAATTGCAAGAGTAACTGTTGCACTACATGAAATAACTAAAATAATTATACCAATTAGTATATTTCTTCCCTTATTTCTAAAAATTGATCGTAAACTATTTTTTAATATGTACATAATTCTTTTGTATGATAAAATCATACTCTCCTTTCTTTTTATTTAATTTAGTTAATCCGTATACATACCGTAGCTTTACATTTTTCTATTTTACAAATTATTTGTGAATAAAATGTGTTCATTTTGTTCATTTTTGATAGAAAAAAATTTAATAATTACAGTTTATTTAGGATCTTAAAATAAATTAATACTTATTTTCTCTCACATCATCGAATGACCAATGTTGTAAATTTAGATAATAATAAGTAAATTTATTGACATTGTAAATAATATATAGTAAAATGTATATAATATATATAAGGAGGAAAAATTTATATGTCTCAAACCAATATCAATATTCGTATGGATGAAGAATTAAAGAAACAATTTGATAAATTTTGTTCTGATGTAGGAATAACAATGACATCTGCTATTTGTATATTTGCAAAAAAAGTTGTAAAAGAACAAAAAATACCTTTTGAAATTACAGCAGATCCTTTTTATAGTACTGCCAATATAAAAAGATTAGAAAAAGCAAAAAAAGATGTAGAAGATGGAAAAATCACTATACACGATTTAATAGAGGTAGAAGATGAATAAAGCTTGGCAAGACGAAGCATGGGAAGATTATTTATATTGGCAGACACAAGATAAAAAAACACTAAAAAGGATAAATCTATTACTAAAAGATATAGACAGAAATGCTTACAAAGGTCTTGGAAAACCAGAGGCATTAGTTGGAAAGTTATCAGGATATTGGAGCAGAAGAATTGATGACAAAAATAGAATAGTATATAAAGTGAAAAATAATCAAATAATAATAATTCAATGCGGTTCGCATTACAGAGATAAATAAATCAGTAAATGTTAATACTCCTATATAACTTGCAATCATTTATTTTTTTTAAAGTAACTGTTAAATGATTTAATAATGTTTTTAAACTTGTCTTAGACTATTTATTATTATAACTTATTTTTAGATAATTTCGGAATTAAATTCCAAATTTACCTAGCTTTTATAAAGATACGGAAAAATAGAAATTAATTTAATAAGTTTTAGTTTTTGTTATTTTTATATAAAAAATGACTCCTACTTTTTTTGAGGAATCATCTTTAACTAGTATACATTTTTAATAAAAGTATACTTTATTAAATTATTTATATCAGTTATAATTAGTCTTCAACTTTTGCAAAAAATCTTATTGACCATAAACCTGCTATTCCGACTAATGTATATACTATTCTACTTATTACACTCATTGAACCAAACAATGTTGCAACTAAATCAAATCCGAATAAACCAATTAATCCCCAGTTTATGGCACCAATTATTACTAATATTAATGCAATATAATCTATAATTTTCATTGTTTTACTCCTTTTTTAAAGATTTCATTATATATTATATGCATCTATAAGAAATTTATTCGAAAAGAAAATTTTTCCAATTTTTTTGTTTTATATCTATAATGTTATTATTAAAAAAAATAAAATATTATAATTTTTTGTGGTTTGCTGTCGCAGAAAATGTCAAGACATTTTCGCTCCATTCGCGCTTCGCTTGATCGCTGCGCACCACTGTCAAATTATAATATTTTATTTTTTTGTTATATATAATTTTATATATTCTTCGTAAAATTCCAAGAATCTTTACACATATCTTCAAGATTTTTTTCTGCTTTCCATCCTAATATATTTTCTGCTTTACTTGGATCAGCATAACATTCCGCAATATCTCCTGGTCTTCTTGGAGCAATTTCATATTTTATCTTTATACCATTTGCTTTTTCAAAATTTTTAACAATATCAAGAACAGAATATCCTTTTCCAGTTCCTAAATTATAACTTTCTACGCCTTTCATTTTATCTGCTCTTTCAATTGCTTTAATATGTCCTTTTGCAAGATCAACTACATGAATATAATCTCTTACTCCTGTTCCATCAGGTGTATCATAATCATTTCCAAAAATATTTAAATGGTCAAGTTTTCCAGTTGCAACTTGATTTATGTAAGGCATTAAATTATTTGGTATACCATTTGGAAGTTCTCCAATTAGTCCACTTTCATGTGCTCCTATTGGATTGAAATATCGCAACAATACAACACTCCAATCATTGTCTGAAACATAAACATCTTCTAAAATTTGCTCTATCATTACTTTTGTTTGTCCATAAGGATTAGTTGCATGTTTTGGAAAATCCTCTTTAATTGGAACTCTTTCCGGATCTCCATAAACAGTTGCAGATGAACTAAATACTATTTTTTTAACATTATTTTTTTTCATAACTTCTAATAAACTTAAAGTTCCTGCTATGTTATTTTTATAATATTCAATTGGTTTTTCTACAGATTCTCCAACTGCTTTTAGTGCTGCAAAATGTATAACTGCTGTTATATCTTTATTTTCTTCAAATACTTCATTTAATTTTTCAGTATCTAAAATATCTACTTCATAAAATTTGAAATCTTTTCCTGTTATTTTTTTTATTGCATCTAATGCTTGTGGTTTGCTATTGCAAAAATTATCTACTATAATTACATCATATCCTGAATTTAATAATTCTACTACTGTATGTGAACCTATAAATCCAGCTCCTCCTGTTACTAAAATTGACATATTTTTTTCTTATGATAATTTAAAAATTATCATATTCTCCTTTCTTTTTATTCTAATTTAGCTAATATCTTATAAATGTTGTTTTTATTTTATCTTAATTTTATTTTGTTTTTATATTAAAAATTTATTATTCAATTACTATTACCTATGTAATTTTTCTTTAATTATTTCTTCAATTTTTTGGCTATTTATTTCAAAATAATTCATTAAATCTTCTGCTCTTCCTGACATTCCAAATCTATCATTTATTCCTAATCTTATTAATTTTTTTGGATGTTCTTCTGTAAGAACTTCTGCAATTGCAGTTCCTAATCCTCCAATAATATTATGATCTTCAACTGAAAAAAGTAAACCAGTTTCTTTTGCACATTTTATAATCATTTCTCTATCTATTGGTTTTATTGTATGAACATCAACAACTCTAATATCAATTCCTTGTTCTAACAATTTTTCTTGTGCTTTTAAACTTTCTGCAACCGTTACTCCTGTTGCAAAAACTGTTGCATCTATTCCTTCTCCAAGTTGTACCGCTTTTCCTATTTCAAAATCAACATCATTTTCATAAATTACTGGTGTTTTTAACCTACTTAATCTTAAATATACTGGTCCATTCATTTTTGCTATTTCTTTAACCATTTTTTTAGTTTGAACATCATCTGATGTTGATATTACTGTCATATTTGGCATACCTCTCATAAGGTTTATATCTTCTAACATTTGATGTGTTGCTCCATCTTCCCCAACAGTAATACCTGCATGAGTTCCACAAATCTTCACATTCAAATTTGGATAAGCTATACTTGTTCTTATTTGATCATAGCATCTTCCTGTTGCAAATGCTGCAAATGTTGAAACAAAAGGTATTTTTTTACATGTAGCAAGTCCTGCTGCAGTCCCCATCATATCTGCTTCTGCAATTCCTACTTCTATAAATCTTTCTGGATGCTTTTCTTTAAATAAATCTGTTTTGGTTGATGAATCTAAATCCGCATCTAGTACAACAATATTCTCATCTTTTAACTCACTAAGAGCTTTTCCAAAACTTTCTCTTGTGGCTATCTTTTTTTCTTCTATCATTATTATTTTCCCTTGTATATTATATTTAGGTTTTAAGGTTTTACCTATAAACCAATTTTACATTTTATTCAACTCTTCTAATGCTTCTTTATATTCTTCATCATTTAGGGCTTTTCCATGCCAAGCAGGATTGTTTTCCATAAATGAAATTCCTTTACCTTTAATTGTTTTAGCAATAATTGCAGTTGGTACGCCCTTCGTTTGTTCTGCTTCACTAAATCCATCCATTATCTGTTCTATATTATGACCATCAATAATTTTTGTATGAAATCCAAAGCTCTTAAATTTGTATTCAATATCTTCTAAGCTTAAATTTTTAATATCTTCTGTTTTTCCAGTTAATTGAAGTCCATTGCAATCAACTATAACGCATAAATTATCTAATTTATACTTAGCTGATGTCATTGCAGCTTCCCAGATTTGACCTTCTTCAATTTCTCCATCTCCAAGTAAACAGTAAACTCTATATCCCATTTTATCCATTTTTGATGCTAATGCCATACCATTTGCAACAGATAAACCTTGTCCAAGAGAACCTGTAGTCATATCTACTCCTGGAACCTTATTCATATCTGGATGTCCTTGAAATGGGCTATCAATATGTCTAAAAGTAATTAAATCATCTTTTGAATAGTATTCTCTTTCTGCTAATGCAGAGTAAATAGCTGCCGATGCATGTCCTTTTGATAAAACAAATCTATCTCTTGATAAATCATCAGGCTTTTGAGGATTTATATTCATTTCATTAAAATATAAAACTGCTAAAATATCTGCACAAGATAGTGATCCTCCTGGATGACCAGATTTTCCATAATAAATTGCCTGAATTATGTCTTGTCTTATTTTATTTGCTTTTTCTTCTAATGCTTCAACCTTTGTTATTTTCATATTACTTTTCTCGTATAAAACAAATTATACGAAACTCCCTTCTTTTTATAGTTATATGCACAAATAATTTTTGGCAAGGAAATTTAAAATATCGCTTGCTAAAACATCTTCTTTATTTTTATAACCATGATTTGCTTTATCAATGTAATTAATGTCTTTTGTTTTATTAGTAATTTTTTTATTTAATATATTTACTAATTCACTTGCCTCAATACTTATCAGTTCATTCACATTTCCCCATCTCATAAAAAGTGGTACTTTTATTTTATTTAACATATCAAATTTATAATTTTTATCTGTATACTTGAAAAAATCTATTTCTTCATTATCTAAATATCTTAAAATAGTTTTAGGTTTAACTGGTGGCAAACTGTTATTTACTTCAATTATTAAATCTTCTGTATCTTTTTCTGCAAATCTCTTTAAATCATTTATTACATTTTCAAATTTATTTCCTAGATACATTTTTAAAACTCTTGGTACATCTACCATTGATAATAAACTAATTCCAACAATTGATTTTAATAATTTTTCATTTTCTTCTAATAATCTATTATAAGTATAAACTGTTTTTGTGCAGCCCAAACTGTGTCCTTGCAAAACAATATTTTTAAATCCATACTTTAACATAGTTTCCATTGCAGATTTTATATCAAAATAAGAATCAAATATATTTTCTGCAACCGCACCTTGTAACTTGTTTTCATCACTTCCATCATTATTTAAAAGTTCATGTCCTCTATTATTATACGTAAAATATGCTACATTATTTTCTGTAAGTAATTTTGCAATTACATCATCTCTATATTTTAAACAATTACTTGCTATTCCATGAGTTGTAATTACCACTGTACTCGGCTTTATTTCCTCTGGTAAATGTAATAATCCTATTAAATTAAGATTATCCTCTGTCTTAAAGTAAACTTTATTTATTCTCATAACCAAAAATTTGATTTAGACTCCTTTCTTAAAATATTTTTTAGTGGGTCTATTTTATAATATACATTTTTTTTATTAATGTGATTTTTTAATTTATAAATTATTTGATTATCCATGAATTATTTATAAATTATTAATAAGCTATTTATAAAATTTTTATAGGATCAAATTTTAAATAATCAGAACTAACTAATTTTAATTCAACCCCATCTATCATTCCTTCTATTGCTTCACTATGCGATTTTCCATGTAAATGTCCATATATACATTTATGTATATTATATTTTTTCATTAATTCAATAAATTCACTTTTTTCATTATTTTCTACCATATTTTTAGATATAGGAGGATAATGCATCATGCATATAATTTCTTTATTACTATTCTTTTGTTTTGCATCATTTATTGATAATTCTAGTCTTGCTAACTCTCTATTTATCATTTTTTCACTATTTTCTGTATCATTAAATGTCCATCCTCTTGTTCCAACTATCATTGCTTTATCTAATTCATAAGAATTATTGTATAAAAATTTTATATTTCTAAAATCTTTTTCCTTAAAAAATTCTTCCATTTTTTTTAAGGTTGTCCACCAATAATCATGATTACCTTTAAGTAATATTTTTATTCCTTTTAATTCATTTAGATATGCAAAATCTTGTATTGTATCTTCTAAATATGTTGCCCATGAAAAATCACCTGGAATTAATATAATATCATCTTCTTTTATTTTATTATTCCAGTTTTCTTTTAATTTTTCCTCATAATTTAGCCAATTCTCTCCAAATACATTCATTGGCTTATTTGTACCAAATGATAAATGCAAATCTCCTATTGCATATATAAACACTAAAAATACTCCTTTTATATATTCTTTTATATTATTTTTTAGCCTTTTTATATAATTTTTTCTACAATTTTAAATCTGGCTCTGCATTTAAAGTTAAATCACTAATTTTACCAGAAATATAATTATAATAACCGGCTGATGCTATCATAGCAGCATTATCAGTACATAATTTCAAATCCGGCATATATACTTTTGCATTTTCCAAATTTAGAAATTCTTTTCTAATATAACTATTAGCTGAAACTCCTCCTGCTAATATTATTTTATTTATTTTTGTTTGCTCAATTGCTTTTTTTATATTATCAACTAATGTTTCTGCAATTGTTTTTTCAAAACTTTTACATAAATCTGCTTTATTTATTTCTGGATTTTTGTGATATAAATTTATAATAGCTGTTTTTATTCCACTAAAGCTAAAATCTAAATTATCAAAATGTGTTTTTGGAAGAGTAATATTGGCTTCTCCCTTTTTGGCTAACTCATCTATTTTTGGTCCACCAGGATATCCAAGTCCAATTACTCTTGCAATTTTATCAAAAGCCTCTCCTACAGCATCATCTCTTGTTTTTCCAAGAACTTCAAATTCATTATAATCTTTTATATGTATTATTTGAGTATTTCCACCAGACATCATAACACATAAAAACGGAGGCTCTAAATCTTTGTGTGTAATGTAATTTGCTGCTATATGTCCTTCTATATGATTAGTTCCAACTAATGGTTTATTTAATGCATAGCTTAAGGCTTTTCCATAAGATAAACCTACTAAAAGTGCTCCAACTAATCCTGGTCCATAAGTGCAAGCCACTGCATCAATGTCATTCATATTAATTCCTGCTTCTTTAATAGCCATTTTTACTACTTCAGAAATATTTAATATGTGATTTCTTGATGCAATTTCTGGCACAACACCTCCATATAAAGTATGTATATCAATTTGAGAATTTACAACATTTGATACGATTTCTCTTCCATTTTTTACAATAGATGCGGCTGTTTCGTCACAACTTGATTCAATTCCTAGTACATATATATCTTTCATTTATGCTCCCTAATTTCAAATATCTATTTGTATTATTTTTTATTGTCAATTATTTATCCACCAAGCCCCACTATTGTATTTATTAATTTTAATAAAAGTTTATTTATTCCACCTATTGCTGGTGATATTATTAAACTTGCAAGTGGAGTTATCCAAACTATAATAAAAATAAAATATAACATTCTTTCATGTTGCGTATACCATACTCTTGCCTTTGCTGGTAAAAATGCTTGTAATACTTTTGAACCATCAAGAGGAGGTAATGGTATTAAATTAAACACTCCTAATCCAACATTCATTGAAATTGTAGAAATTATTACTGTTTCAATTATTTGCCCTGTTGTTGTAAGCAAAAAGCTATAAGAAAATGCAAGCAACAAACCATATATTACTGAGAAAATAAGTGCTAAACAAAAATTCATGACTGGACCTGCTAATGATACTAATGCATTACCTTTTCTTAAACTTATTGTTCTATTAAAATTATTAGGATTGATTTCTACAGGTTTTCCCCAGCCAAATCCTGCTGTTATAAGTAGAATCGCACCAATTGGATCAAGATGCTTTAATGGATTTAATGTAAGTCTACCTTGATTTCTAGGTGTATCATCACCTAATCTATCTGCCATCCAAGCATGGGCAAATTCATGAAATGTTATCGCTATTAATATTGCTGGTATTGATAATATTAAAGATAAAAAAGCTCCTGGTGTTCTTAAATAATATGATACATTATCAATTATTAACCATATTATGAATATCATCATCCATGGATTTGAAAAATTACCAAAATACATATTTTTTATTTAATCAATTATATTTAATTGATTAATTCCTTTCTTTTTTATTTATATGCAACCATTATTTCAAAATTTTTCCAACTTCTTGCATACATTTTTATTTTTTCTAATATATCATATTATACAAAAAATTTCAATTTTAATAGTCAAGTTTCATTGATTTCTTTACTTTTTCCATAGTCTTTTTAGCAATCTCTCTTGCATGTTCTGTTCCAGACATTAATATATCCATCACTTCTTTTGGTCTTTCTTCATAATAATGTCTCTTTTCTCTAATTGGACCTAAAGTGTTATTAATATTTTCAATTAATTGTTTCTTGCAAGCTACACAACCTCTTTGTCCTTTTTTACATTCTTCACATACATTTTTACAAGTATTTTCATCACTAAATAATTTATGATAATAATATACCATACAAATATCTGGATTTCCTGGATCATCTTTTTTTATTCTTGCTGGATCTGTTACTGCTCCCATAACCTTTGTTTTAATTGTTTCTATATCATCTGACAGATAAAGTGCATTTCCTAAAGATTTACCCATTTTTTCATTTCCATCTAATCCTTTAATTCTAGGTTTGTTGCTCATTACCGCAACTGGCTCTCTTAAAGTTTCTCCATAAATTGAATTAAATTTTCTTACAATTTCTCTACATTGTTCTATTAATGGGAGTTGATCCTCTCCAACCGGTACAAAGCTTGCATCAAAAGCTGTTATATCTGCTGCTTGACTTACTGGGTATCCTAAAAATCCATAAGTTACACTTTCTCCAAATAATTCTTTTTTTTGTGCTATTTCTGTTTTTACAGTAGGATTTCTTTGAAGTCTTGCTATTGTAACTAAATTTGAATAAAATACTGTAAGTTCTGCTATCTCTGGAATCCTTGATTGTAAAAGTATCGTCACTTTATTAGGATCAAGTCCTACAGATAAATAATCCATAACAATTTGTGATACATTCTGTTTTACTTTATCTGGATTATTGAAATTATCTGTCAAGGCTTGGACATCTGCAACTTCTATAAATGTTTCAAACTTATCTTGAAGTTCTACTCTTGATTTTAATGAGCCAAAGTAATGGCCAATATGTAATCTTCCTGTTGGTCTATCTCCTGTAAGTATTTTTAGATTTTTATCTGGTTTTATATCTTCTAACATTATTTTTTCATCATCTACTGTATTATCCATTTCATTATTCTTGTATAAAAAATTATACAAAACTCCCTTCTTTTTCAAAACTATTTATCAATTCATCATTAATCTCTGTTATATTTTATTAAATTTCTTCTGCGGTTAATTTTATTAATAAGTCTTTATTATCATCTTCTGCGGATTTATTTCTTTTTATTGCTCCACATTTATCACATTTATAAACTATAATATATCCTTTTTTGCTATTAAGTTCAACCTTTATAGGTCTTAATATTCCATGACACTCTTCTTTTCTATCTCCTGGCATCACATCTACATGCTTTGAACATAAACATTCAGGGCAGTGATCCCTTGATGTATATCCTAATTTTTCTACTTTATTTCCACAGTTTTCACATACAAAACTTTCATCTCTTTTTGTAAAATTTTTCATTATCTTCCTTTAACTTTCTTCTAAAAATTTGTAAGTATTAATATTTCACTATAATCCAAATTATCTTTCTAGCAAATAAGCATCTAGGCTATAATAATCAACTTTGTCTGATTTTTCATAATAACTTATAGAAAAATAATCTAATATTATCTTTCTATTATCATCAAGTATTATTTCATTCATATTTTCAAACTCTTCATCTAATGAATCTGCTTTTAAATATTTTTTTACTAAATCTAACATGTTGACATTTATTATCTCTTCTGTATCTTCTATTTTAAATCTAACATCTGAAAATATATCTTCTAATTTTTGTCTACTATCACTTCTTAAATTTTTTCCTGTTTTAATATCTATATAGACATAAGATCCAGCATCTAATTTTTTTACTGTTTTATATCCTTCTACATTTAAAAAATTTGATTTTCTACTAGCATCTAAATTAATTGGATTTTCAATAGTAAGAGGATTTATAAGATAATTAGCAATCATATTACTTTCATAATCTTCTATATCTTGATTTAAGTTATTTTTTAAATATTGTTTTCCAATTACTGATCTTTCTAAATAACCATATGCTCCATTTAATTTTGCTTCTTCTTCACTAGTAATATCTTCTTTTCCTACATACTTTTTTAAAATATTATATTGACTCATTGCAGATATTCTATACATATTAATAAATGGTGCAATAGTTGAAATAATTGTAAGTGCAACTGCTACTAATAAAATTTTACCGATATTTAACTTATCTTTAATATAAATTATTGTGTAGATTATTTCAAAAATAATTAACATCACACATAAATATCTTGCTTCTGTAATTCCATTTGCTCCAATCCTAACTCCTATTGAATACATCTGCAAAAATATAAATGGAATAAATAATAATGGCAATTTATTATTTATTTTATCAAAGGTTTTACCTTCATCTAAATAATCACACATTGTCCATATAGGAAGACCAACTACAAATAATGCTGCAAGTATTCTAAATATTTGATTTGAAGGAATATCTCTTAAAATAATTATCTTTAATATATATATGTATATTATTGCAAAAGCTGTCATTAAAAGACTTCCTAATACATATTTTATAACCTTTGCAAACTTACCTACTTCATCACTAGGACTATATAACGTATAAATAAGAGTTGGCAAATAATATAATCCTAAAAGCAATATTTCAACTCTAGCTATTAATATATAGCCCCTTCCATTTAATATTAAGAATATAAATATTGCTGATATAATTGCACTTCCTATTGCTAGTATTTCATATATAATAGTTGTTTTAAAGAAACCTATTACTACTTTAGTAAAATATTCTTCTAAACCTTTTTCAGATTTTTTGAAATTAAAGTATATACTTAAAACTGAAAGAGATATTATATAACAAATAATAAATCTAGTCATAAAATGCACAAATGCATCATTAGGTATTCCTAAAATATTACTTTTTGAAAAGACTAATGTTGTAAGTATAATTGACAATATTAATGATAATATATAATAAATAATATTTTTCTTTTTTTCTTTTATTAATGTTTCTATCAAATATGTTGTACTTGCAAATATAATTGTAGCAACAATTAATCTTTTTATTATATTCCAATCGAATTGTGAATTTCCTATATAACAGGTAAAAATTATAGTTAATACAAATATTGATATTATCGTTCCTGGAAATTTTTCTATGCTTTTTCTTAATACTTTTAATAAATTATATATTTTTTCTTTTACTTGCATATTTATAATGATCCCCTTCTAAAATATTATCATAAATAATTTATATTATACGATTTAGAATCATTTTTCCAAAGCCTCCAATTAAAGCAAAATAAGATATACCAATAAGAATACCAAAGAAACAGCCAAAACCATATATTACATCATAAATTGATATTGCTTTTCTATTTTTATTATCATCATATTGTTTAGTAACATTATAAAGTAATTTTGGAATATCCCATATTCCCAACCATAACATTTCTATAGATATTAATACTTTTTCAATTATCAGCGCTCTTACTGCATATTGAGAATGAGAGCTGTTTGCATCATTCATTAAATATACTATTACTACCCATATTATTTCTCCAAGTATAAATAAAAGATATGGAATGTTCTTTATAATTCCTTTTTTTATGTTACTTTTTTTAGATGCTTCCATTGGAAAAGAAACTATTAAAGCCACAAATAATGTTTCTACAATTGATAAGGTTTCTGTTATTTTGTCGCTCCACATACTTATTAGCGTAACTAAAATAAGAATATTTGATAATGAGAATGTTACTGGAAAATTTTTTACATCTTTCTTTATTATGTTTACAGGATTATAATCTTTTAAATCTATTTTCATCTTTTTGTTCCCTTCTATATTCATTAATACATTTTTTAATGCTTAATAAATTATATATTTTTACTTTTATCATTTTTTCCTCATATTATATTTGTATATTTTTAAATATTAACAAAACAAAATTAAAAATTAATAGAACGTAACCAAAACCTATTATACATGCCAATACACACTTTAATAAAATTATACCTATTTTTTCTCTTTCTTTTTCTTGTATACAAATTTTATAAATTATTTTCGGTATATTGTATATACCAATAATAATTATTTCTATTCCAATCAATAAAGACATTTGTTTTGCTAAATTTGATTTTGGATCGTCTCCACTGAAAGCCCAAGCCATTAATATAATTGAAATTTTTGTAATGCAAAATATAATATATGGTAAACTATTTTTTATACTACCTTTTTTTTCAGAGTTTTTATTATATTCTATAAAAAAAGCTATTAACCAAAAAAGTGGTAAAATAATTACAAGCATTTTTAATATATTATATATTGTATCAAACATTTCGGAATCATTAGCAATTGGTGCTATATGCCAACCCAATATACTTAAAGTTATCATAAATTCCAAAATCATTGTAATAGGAAATCTTTTTACATCTTCTTTTACTATTTTAAATATGTTAAATTCATTCAATATCTCTTTCATAATATATTTTTCCTTATAATATTAATATTCAAAAACACTTCCACCTATAAATTCTCTTAAAACTGAGTTATTTGGTATTGCACTTTCATCTTCAATCGGCTTAAAATATTGCAAGAAAGAAATAAGTCTTTTAGCCTCTGAATATTCTTTTTTATCTTTTCCGATTTCTTTTAATAATGGAATTGCATATTTTGATAAAACTGAAAGTTCATAAACTAATGAGCTATTAAACATTACATTTGCTTCTTCTTGATATGGGAATATATTTTTATTTTCACCATTATTTACAGATGCCCATCTTGATAATGTATCAAGTGCTGAGTATCCTCTATAATTATAATCTCTTACAATTCTTCTAATAAGTCTTGTATCAGTTGTTGAAATACGATTAAAATAGTCTACATTTAAAACAGTTAAATCACTTATATATATTTTAAACTTATTTTCTTTTGGAATTGCTGAAGTTAATCTATCATTCAAACAATGTATTCCTTCTATAACTAATACTTCATCATCTGCAAGACTTAAGAAATTTGTTCCATCATATCTTTTAGTTCCAACTTTAAAATCAAATACTGGAACTTCTACTCTTTCGCCTTTAATTAATCTTGTTAAATGGTCATTAAATAATTTTAAATCTAATGCATCTATTGTTTCAAAATCATAATCTCCATTTTCATCTCTAGGAGTGTCAGGTCTTTCTACAAAATAATTATCTGTTCCAATTGTTACAGGTTTAAGTCCATTTACTTTAAGCTGTATACCTAATCTTTTTGCAAAAGTAGTTTTTCCAGATGATGATGGACCTGCTATTAAAATCATTTTTAATCCTTCTCTTTTAGAGATCATATCTGATATTTCTGCAATCTTTTTTTCAAGTAATGCTTCTGATGTTAATATTAAATTTTTACCACCGTCTTTTTCTATTTCATTATTTACATGGAATATTGTCTTAACTCTCATTAAACTATTTATATCATCATATTCTTTAAGCGTTGCATGTAATTTTTTTGTTTCTTTAAAAGGTCCTATCTCTGTCGTATTATCCTCACTTGGATATCTTACGATAAAACCTGTTTTATATTTTTTTACATCAAATATATCTACAAATCCTGTGCTTATTGGCATTACTCCATAAAAATAGTTGTAATAATCTTCACAAAAGTAAAAAGTTATTTCTTCTTTTTCTTTTTTACTTAATTGCAAGATTCCTCTTATGCTTTTTTCTTTATCATAAAATCCTTCTGCTTCTTTTCTTGTCATTACTTTTTTAGTAATTGGTAAATCACTATCTATAATTTCTTGCATTTTATTTTTTACTTTTTCTATTACCTCATCAGTAATTTCCATGTTTTCAACTTCACAAAACATAGAGTTTGTTAATTGAAAATTTACAATTACCTGTGCTTCTGGATAAAGTTTATTAAAAGCCATTGCCATTATATAAAGAATGCCTCTTATATAAACCATTCTTCCATCTTTACTAGTTATATCAAGAAGTTCAATTGAATCTCCTTCATTTATTTCATAATCAAGAGATTTTACTTCATTATTGCATCTGCAAGCAATTATATGTTTTGGAGATAATCTTATATTATCTTTAAACATATCAATTACCTTTTTTATATCGTTTATCATTCCAACTTCTTTGTCTTGGTAAATTATTTTCATAAGTATCTTTCCTTCCTAAACATTTTTACATAAATTTATTTTATGCATAATTTTATTATATTATTGTTTTTTATAATTATTTCATTTTTTCTTTTATTTTAGATAAAATATTTAAAGCATCTATTGGTGTTACTTCTTCTAATTTTATATTATCTAATTCATGTGCAATTTCAGCTAATTTATAGTTATACATACTTAATTGACCTTGTTCTTCTTGCATTTCCGTTTTTGTTTTTGGTCCTTCTTTCAAAATACTTTTTCTCTCTAATCCTTTTAAAATATTATTTGCTCTAGATACTACTTCTTTAGGTACTCCTGCAAGTTTTGCAACATGAACTCCATAACTTTCATCTGTTCCACCTTCAAGTATCTTTCTTAAAAATATTACATCTTCTCCTCTTTCTTTAACTGCTACATGATAATTTTTAGTCCCTTCTAATATTTCTTCTAATTTTATTAATTCATGATAATGAGTAGCAAATAAAGTTTTTGCTTTTATTTTAGATATATATTCTGCGACAGCCCACGCAATTGACATTCCGTCATAAGTTGAAGTTCCTCTTCCTATTTCATCTAATATAACTAAGCTCTTTGAAGTTGCATTATTAAGTATACTTGAAACCTCCATCATTTCAACCATAAAAGTACTTTCTCCCATACTTAAATCATCAGATGCTCCAACTCTTGTAAAAATTTTGTCTACAACTCCTATATGTGCTTCTTTTGCTGGTACAAAACTTCCGATTTGTGCCATTAAAGTTATTAAAGCAACTTGTCTCATATATGTGGATTTTCCAGCCATATTTGGACCAGTTATAATATTCAACCTATTGTCTTGTGAATCTAAATATGTATCATTTTCTACAAATGAGCCTGCACTAAGTATCTTTTCTATAACTGGGTGTCTACCTTCTTTTATTTCTATAACATCAGAATTGTCAACTATAGGCATACAATAATTTTGATTTTGAGCAACAATTGCAAAAGAGCATAATACATCAATTTTAGAGACAATATTTGCAACATTTTGTATCCTTTTAACATTTTTTTCTACTTCTTCTCTTATTTGTGTAAATATTTCATATTCTAAATTAACTATTTTTTCTTGTGCTCCTATTATTTGATTTTCTAGATTTTTTAATTCCTCTGTAATATACCTTTCTCCATTAACTAAAGTTTGTTTTCTAATATATTTATCCTGTGGAACCATATTAACAAAAGATTTACTAACTTCTAGATAATAACCAAAAACTTTATTATATCCTATTTTTAAGGTTCTAATTCCTGTCTTTTCTTTTTCTCTAGCTTCTAAGTCTAATAAATATTTTTTTCCATTTGTAGTAAGTTCTATTAGTTCATCAACATCTTGATTATACCCTCTTTTTATAATTCCGCCTTCTTTTATTGAAATTGGTGGATCATCAATTATTGATATATTAATAATGTTGTATATATCATCTAATGTATCTAATTCTTTATACAAATTTTTTAATAAGTCTGAATTTGCTTCTGATAAAATAGTTTTCAATTCTGGAAGTTGTGATATTGAATTTTTAAGTGAAATTAAATCTCTTCCATTTGCTGAACCATAGGCTACTTTACCGGCTAATCTTTCTATATCGTATATATCTTTTAATAAACCTATTACATCATCTCTTAATATTTCATTCTCTTTTAATTCTTTAACCGCACCTAATCTATTATTTATATCTTGAACATCAATTAATGGATCACTAATCCATCTTCTCAATAATCTTCCTCCCATTGATGTTGAAGTTTTGTCAAGCACCCACAAAAGCGTTCCTTTTTTTGATTTATCTCTAAGCTTTTCCGTTAGTTCTAAATTTCTTCTTGCATTTATATCAAGTGACATATATTTTGTTGTTTCATAAACAATAATTTTATTCAAATTTTCCGGTCTACTTTTTTGAGTATCTTCAATGTAATAAATTAGTGCATTAACTGCTGGAATTATAAATGTCCTTTTTTCAAATTCTTTATATTCATTGTTATTCTTATCAAGTATCTCAAAATTATTCTTTACTTTATCTAAGTCCTCTGAAAAAATTTCATTTTCTTTATTTGATATAAAACTGTTAAATCTTTTTTGTATCTGAGTTAACTCTTCTTCTGAGTTACTTAACATTGTATTTACTATCATTTCTGATGGATTATATCTTGAAATTTCATCTAATAATTTTTGAAAATTATTATCCTCTTTAATTTCTGTTGCATAAAAATCTCCTGTTGAAATATCACAAACAGCAAGTCCAAAATATATGCCCTCTTTATATATGCTCATTATAAAATTATTTTTCTTTTCTTCTAGTATATTTCCATCAAGTATAGTTCCCGGAGTTACAACTTTTATTACATCTCTTTTTACTATTCCTTTAGCTATTTTAGGATCTTCTAATTGTTCACATATTGCAACTTTATATCCTTTTTCAACTAATCTATTTATATAAATATCTGCGGCATGGAAAGGAACCCCACACATTGGAGCTCTTTCTTCTTGTCCACAATTTTTTCCTGTTAATGTTAATTCAAGTTCTTTTGAAACATTTAATGCATCATCAAAAAACATTTCATAAAAATCACCTAATCTATAAAATAAAATACAATCTTTGTACTTTTCTTTTGTTGCTAAATAATGTTGCATCATTGGAGAAAATTTATCAAAATCAAATTCGGATTTTTTATCGTTTTCTTCATTATTATTTATTTCTTTTGTATCTTCTTTTAATTCTGACATTTTTAGTTCCTTTCATTTTGCATTTATATAAAGCATTATATAATATGATTACTTATAAATCAAGCAAATCAAAATAGTTTTAATTGCCTATTATATTTCCTTTTAAATACCATTGATGCTCTGATATTATCTTAATCTTTATGACTTTTCCTATTAAATCATCAGTTCCTTCAAAATTAACAATTTTGTTAGAAATAGTTCTTCCAGTTAGCATCTTATCATTATTTTTGCTTTTTCCTTCAACAAGTATTTCAACTTCTTTTCCAACATAATTCTTATTTTGAGCTTGCATCCTGCTCTCTACTTGATTTTTTAATTTTTCAAATCTTTCATGTTTTATTTCTTCTAGAATTTGATTTTCCATTTTATCAGCAACTGTTCCAACCCTTCTTGAATAAATAAACATAAAAACTTGTTCAAAATCAACTTTTCTTACTACATCTAATGTATCTTCAAAATCTTCTTCAGTTTCACCTGGAAACCCAACAATTATATCAGTTGAAAATGTTATTTCTGGAATTTCTTTTTTTATTTTTTCAGCTAATTTTAGATATTCTTCTTTTGTATATTTTCTATTCATAGCCTTCAAAATTTTTGTACTTCCAGATTGAAGTGGTAGATGAATTTGTTTGCAAACTTTTTTTGAATTTTTTATTGCTTCAATTACATCATCTGTAAAATCTTTTGGATGTGGGGAAATAAATCTAATTCTTTCTATTCCTTTTATTTTATTTAGTGCTAATAACAGTGTAGCAAATGAATTAACTATAATCTCACTTTTTTCTTCACCTGATTGCTCTAATAAATTCTCATCAATCTTTACTTTAAAATTTACATCTTCCCCTTTTTCTTTTTGGCTAACTAAGTATGAATTCACATTTTGTCCTAATAATGTGATTTCTTTGTAGCCTTCTTTAGCTAATTCTTGAACTTCATTTATTATGTCCTGTGGATTTCTACTTCTCTCTCTTCCTCTTACATAAGGCACTATACAATATGTGCAAAAATTATTGCATCCATTCATTATTGTAACTGATGCCTTAATTTTATCTTCCCTGTAAACTGGAACACCCTCATATACAATGCCATCAATATCTATTATATCTTCAATTTTCTTTTTTTCCTTTATTGATTCATATAAATCTTTAGGAAATTGTTCTAAAGTATGTGTACCAAAAACAATATCAACAAATTTATAGCTTTCTTTTATTTTATTAGTTATATGTTTTTCTTGCATCATACAACCACCTATAGCTATAATTGTTCCTTTTTCTTCCTTATATTTTTTTACTTCCCCTAATTTTCCAAAAAGTCTTTCCTCTGCATTTTCTCTAACACAACAGGTATTAAAAATTATTAAGTCTGCTTCTTCTATTTTTTCAGTCTTTGAATATCCTGCTTCATTAAGCATACCACTAATTTTTTCAGAATCATTTTCATTAAGTTGGCATCCCATTGTTAAAATGTGATATTTAGGACTTTTATTTATATTCATTTCTTTTATTTTTTCTATATATTTTAATTCTTCATTTACTTTTTTTATTTGCACTAGTTTAATCTCCTACTATTATAATATTTTTAATAGAAATCTAATTATTTCATATCTTTATATATAAAAACAAGAAAATATAACTAATGATTTATTATATTTTCTTATTTATATAAATATTTATTTTTATATACTTAAAATTTACATCTATTCAGGTTTATTTTCTTCTTTTTTTGCTGATTTTGTGTCCAATTGCATTTCACTCTTAATTGTACTCATAAATATTGTTGATGCATATACTAGAAGTGCTATAGACATTACTAATTCATTTACTGGAATTCTTGCAATTACATATATACTATACAATAAGCCTTCTGATATAATTAAATTTCTTATAAGCTCTATCATCTTTTTTGTTCCCTTATATCTAACAGCATAGAATCCTACTATCAATAAAGTAGATAGTCCAAATGGAATTATATATGGTTCTACTATAGTACTTAATTTAACATTTGAAATATGTTCTATTGAAAAATTACTTGATGTTAATTCTACTCCATATTTTTCATTAATTTTTGAACATAAATCTTGTACTTGTTCATCTGTAACATTTTCTGTAACTTTTATAATTGCACTATCACCAAATAGCTCAACTTCTTGAACTAATATATTTTTTGAATTCCATATTTGAGATGCAATTTCTTTTATTTCTTTTGTTTCAATACTTTTGCCTACTGTAAATGTTATAGTGTTTCCTTCAGCATAGTTTAAATCTACTTTTAATCCTATTGTTGCAGTCATTATAATTGCTACAATAAATATTATAACTAATGCTATATATAATATTTTTTTTGATTTCATTTTACTATTTTTGCTCCTTATAATATATTTAGGTTTTTAAGATTTCCTATAAATCAATTTATGTTTATTTACTTCTTACTATAAAATTAGTAACTATTAAATTATAAAGTATGCTTATATCTATTGCCCAGAATGTAACCATTCCAAAACTGTAAATTGAATCCCAATTTATAAAACAACATATAATTGATAATATTATCAATGGAATTATAGATATACAATATTTTTTTAGTGTTTTATCATAGTTTTCAATTTTTTCTTCTCTAGTCAATTTTTTATCTTTTATTTTTTCAAATAACACATAATAGAATCCTAAATTTAGTATAAATGCAAATCCTATAGCAAATATTCCTTCTAATGATAATGTTACATTAGTATATCTTAATGCAATTAATAATACTGCTATATATCCAACTGAAAGTATTGTGCTTAATACACCTTTCATTTTGAATTTTACTATCATTGCAATTGAAATTACTACACCTATTCCAATTAATACATAAATTATTGTATTTATATCACTTGTTTGTATTGTTCCACCAACATAAATGTTTCCTGTAATTTCATAATCAATAGGTAATGGATCATTTTCAATTATAGCTGCTATATTATAACCACCATATAATGCTGATTTAAGATCAGTTTCATCTATATAAGAGCCCATTGATAATTCTAATTTGCCACTATCAATAACTTCATCAAAACTTGTTGAAAGCATTACTGTATCATCTATTTTTATATCAATTGTTTTATTAACTTCTTCACCACTAGCTTCTGATTCATCTACTGCATTTTCATCAGTTGTATTTTCTTCTGATGTATTCTCTTGTGTTGTATTTTCATCAGTTGTTTCTTCTGAAACATTATTTTCTGTTTCACTAGTATCTTCTGATGTTTCATTATCTACTGCATTTACTATGATTGTTGCATTTGAATTATATTGCTCTGTAATATCTTTAAATATTTTTGTGCCATTTAAGTTAAAATTAATATCCATTCCTACAATAGAATAACCATAAGTATCCGTTGCACTTACATTTACGCTTTTTACATCTTTATTAGTAAGTAAAGTTTCTCCTGTATTTGTATCTGATACTTCAAAATTACCCTTTTGAACTAAATCTGATAGAATTACATCTGTTTGTTCATTTTCTGGAAGTGATAATTCTATTTTTCCTGTTTTCTCATCAAATGCTAAAACAAAATCATCAATTTTTAAAGCCTTTAGTCTTGCTCTAAATACTTCTTCTGCTTTTTTATAATTATTTAATTTTTCCTTTTCTTTTTCTGCAGAATTATCTTCATTCTGATTTTCTGTGCTTTCACCATCTGTATTATTTTCTGTTTCTACAGAATTTTCATCTTCTATTTTTGCTTCACCTAAATCTATACTCTCATTTTCAGTGTCACTTTGTATTTCTGAAGGTACTAAAGTTACAAATCTATACCCACTTACATCTGTTCCTAATATATAATTTGGTAATGAACTTACCATTTGATTTTTATCTAAATGGTATATTCCTACAAATGATATTAGTGATACTAGTATAATTATTAATATAACTAAAGCTATGTTTAATTTTTTTTGCGTTTTCATTTTTCCTCCTAAAATTATTTATGTATATTTACTCCAATTATTCCTCCAATTACTCCAGCTAAAATTGAAGCCACTAACATTATAACCGTTTTTATGTTAAATGTAAAGCCTGTTATAGCTATACTTGATAATAAATATATAAAAATTATATAAATTCCACCTACAATTGCACCATTAAGTAACCCATTTTTCTTAATATTCATTGTGCTTAAAATACTTCCTATTAATATACTTAAAGCTGCAATACTAATTATTGAGGTTGGTATTATATTTTCTGATACATTAGTAAATGCAAGAATAATCGATAATATCAATAATAATACCATAGATATTATTATTGATATTATACTCCCTTTTAATATTTTAATCAAATTATTAGTCTTTGAACCTTCATCTAATTTTTTTACATTTTCCATATATACTTCCACCTTATCAAAATTATTTAGGTTTTTGGCTTTACCTATAAACCTTATTTGATTCAATTATATGCAGAAGTATATATATTTTATTACTTTATATCTCTATCATCTAATCCTGCTATAGCCCATTTTTCAACAGATAGCCTTACTTTATCTGGATTAGTTTCTATTATTATTCTATCATCTTCTATTTCAGTTATTACTCCAGATAGACCAGAAAATGTAACTACTTTGTCGCCTTTTTTCAATTCATCTTGCATCTTCTTTACATTTTTTTCTTGTCTTTTTCTTTCTGCAAATGAAACATAATATATAAGTAATATTATTACAATTACGACAATTGTTGTTAAAATATCTTTTAGCTCCATTTTTAATCCTTTCATTTTACAAATAATAATTTATTCTTCTATATTATCAATCCTGTTGCATTTGGCTATCTAGATCATCGTCTTGCTGAATCTGGCTATCTTGAACTATATCATCATTTTCTCCATTACTATTACCTACGTTTTGATTATTACCATTGCCCTCTTGAACAACACCATTATCTTGCGAATTATTTTCATTATTCTGTCTTGATTGCTCTTCATACCACCAATTTACAATATCTAATGCTTGATTTTGAAAGGTTACATAGTAGGTTGTAACATCTGCTATTGTTGTCGAATAAACATTATCTAAAACAACATTAATCATTGGCTCTCCAAGATTACTAACAATTCCGTACTTTCTAGTTACTGTATTATTATTTTGTTCTTCATTATCAACTTCAACAACTATACCTTTTATATCTGGAATTACAACTACTGGATTTGTATTTCTGTTTCCCGTATCAGGTACTTCTTTACATCCTATTCCATTATATTCAACTGGTACTATCGTCTCCCCATTCTTATCAATTAATCCCCATTTATCATTTAATGACACTGGTATAGCATTTCCAAATAATAAATATCTATTTGTTACGTTTGCATCATCATATGAATCTGCATTTAATCCTATAGTATCATAATCTTGATGGATTATTATTTTTCCGTTACTATTAATTACACCTTGTTTATTGCTACTTGTAACTAAATATAATCCTGCATTCTTATCAATTATTTCTATTTTATCATAATCTGGTCTAACCTTTGTAATTCCATCACTGCCAATTATTCCAACCTTTTTATCTTCAGTTGTTACAATGAAATCTTCTGTTCCTTCCATATACTCAACTTGTGTATATCTTGGAGTAATAACTGAATTTAATGTTCCATCATTACTAATTAAATCTACACCATAAAGCGTCGTTCCTTCATCTTGAACAACAATTAAATTATTAAGTATAGCTTTTTCATTATTAAATTTTACTTGATCAGAAAATTTCGACTTTTCTAAACTAGCTGTAGTAATTGCCCCTTCGTAATAAGTTGTTAAATAAGGAAGTGTTTGTATTATGACTGTATTTGTAGTAGCATCATAACTTATATTTAAGTTAAATGCTCTTGAAAGTCCTTGACTACTTATATATAAGTTTTCACCTTTTAACATAACTTCTTCATCTATTTCAAAAGTCTGTGGTTGTAAATCTCCTGTACCGAGGATATTTTACTATTTCATTTGAACCTGAAGCAAATGTAACAATTTCTTTTGAATTATTTACATAGCATTTTGTTCTATCTTCAGAAAATTGTTTATATCCTCCTGGATAATAAATATATCCTACATAAGAGCAAATATTGCTAATTGACGTATATACTTTTCCATCTTGAATAAGGAATAATCCTTCTTCATTACTTGCTTTAGAATTTTGTAATCCATCTATACTAACTTTAAAAAGTTGATCTTTTAAACTTTGTGCATAGATCCAAATTCCAACTGCAGCAATTATTAAAATTACCATTAATACCAAAACTATTACAAGTGGTACACTTACTTTTCCCTTTTTCTTTTCTTGTATAGGATTTTCTGGCATTAAATCCATATTTTTCACCATTCCTTCCTAAGGCAAAATATTTAGTTGAACAAGAAATAATTTCAACTTTATTTTTCCTCTTTTGTATAACCATATTTTTTATAAAAATCTTTAACAAAATTTCCTAAATTGTCATTTTCAATCTCAATTCTAACTCTTTCCATTAAATTAGTCAAGAATTTTATATTGTGAATAGATAATAATCTAATTCCAAGAATTTCACCACATTTTACTAAATGTCGTATATATGCTCTTGTATAGTTTTTGCAAGCATAACAATCACATTCATCATCTAAAGGTCCAAAGTCCTCTGCATATTCTGCATTTCTTACCACTACTTTTCCTTTTGATGTCATTGCTGTTCCATTCCTTGCAATTCTTGTTGGTAAAACACAATCACACATATCTATACCTGCCATTGCTGCTTCTAACAAATAATCTGGAGTTCCTACTCCCATTAAATATCTAGGTTTAGCTTCTGGTAAAAGAGGTGCTGTCATTCTTAAAATTTCTAAAAATTTTTCCTTTGGCTCTCCTACACTTATACCGCCTATTGCATAACCCGGAAAATCTAGCTCTACTAAGTCTTTTACAGATTGTTTTCTCAAATCTTCATAAAATCCACCTTGCACTATTCCAAATAATGCCTGATCAGTTTTATGTGCTTCCTTGCATCTTTTAGCCCATCTTGTCGTTCTTTCCATTGAATTTTTTGTGTATTCATAAGTTGATGGATATGGACAGCATTCATCAAATGACATTATTATATCTGCCCCTAAATCTTCTTCAATTTCCATTACTTTTTCTGGTGAGAAAAAATGCCTGCTTCCATCTAAATGTGACTTAAATTCAACTCCGTCTTCTGTTATTGTTCTTAAATCGCTTAAGCTAAATACTTGAAATCCACCACAATCAGTAAGTATAGGCTTGTCCCATCTCATAAAATTATGAAGTCCACCTGCTTTTCTTACAAGTTTGCTTCCGTGGCCTTAAATACAAATGATATGTATTTGATAAAATTATCTGTGCTCCATTTTCTTTTAGTTCTTCTACTGTCATTGATTTTACTGTGGCTTGAGTCCCAACAGGCATAAATATTGGAGTTTGTATGTCTCCATGAGTTGTATGTATTACTCCCCTCCTTGCACCTGTTTGTTTATCTTTATGTAATAACTCATAAGTTACTGATGGTTCCATCTATTTTTTCCTTCCAATTTTTATTATCTTTGTAAATCATCTGTTTTATCAGATATATTTCGATTACCTCTTAAATCATTATTAAGTTGTTCTATTTGGCCTTTATCTTTTTCAAGTTGTGGCTCTCTACCTATACTTTGGTCTACTTTTAATTCTTCTAAAAATTTATTTTGCTTTCTTGGATTTAAAACTTCCATTCTATCTGCAAATGACTTATCAGCATGATAATTAATCTTTAACATGCCTACCTTATCTCTTTCTATATCTATGTTTCTTCTCTTTAGAAGCCTCATTATCCTTACAACTGAGTCAACTTTTTCTAAACGTGCTTTATTATTAATGTCTTTACTAGCTTTTAATTCCATATATTCACTATATAATTGCTCTAAGTCAAAAGGTTTATCAGTTAATCTAAATTTAATTTTTTGCATTTTTACTTTCTCTGCTGATAAATCTTTTTTTAACATATTTTTAATAGTATCTTTCACTTTAAGTTGTCCAAATGTTAGTTTTTCAAGTGTTAAGTTGCTTTCTCCTTTATCTTCAAGAGAATCTATATTAATATATCCTAAATCATTTAAAGCCCTAAAAGTTTTTATATTTATTCCGTGTGTTACTGTTGAAAATACAGTATTGTATGCATTGTAATCTTTGTTTTCTATTGGAACTTTTTTCTGATTTAAATCTTCTGCTTCTTGCTTATATCGTTGTAAACCAACTAAAGTCTGCATTCCCATTAATGCTGCTTTTTCTCCAGCTTTAAAATCTTTCATTATTTTTAAGCCTCTCATATCCGTTAAGTCCTGAAATATTTCTCGTTCGCCTTTTAAATTTTTTCTTGTTAAAAATAACATATCATCATATTTTTTATATACAGTTTTTTTAATTGCCTTAGTTCCACCTACTGTAAAAATTCCTGCTCCTAAAAGTGTTAACGCTGGAACTGTCGAAGCTCCCATTACGCCAATACCTGCTAAAAGAATACCTAAGTCTAAAGAAACTTTTCCAATATTTTTAAATTTTTCTCCAACTCTTCTTATGTTTCTTTTACTTTGTAAAGATAATCCATTATTTACTTTTATTGGTAAATTATTATTATTATCCATTTTTCTTCTCCGTGTTTTTTATCTATTTTTCCTTTATTTCAAATACCCCTATCTTAGTATGGATTTCTATTTTATTAGCATTGCATCTCCAAAGCTAAAAAATCTATATTTTTCATCAACTGCATGTTTATATGCTTTTAATATTGTTTCTTTATCAGCAAACGCTGAGACTAACATTAATAATGTTGACTCTGGTAAATGAAAATTTGTAATAAGTGCATCTATACATTTAAACTTATATCCTGGATAAATAAATATTCCAGTATCACCTTCTGTTTCTTTTACAAATCCATTTTCATTAGCAACTGTTTCTAATGTTCTACAAGAAGTTGTTCCTACTGATATTACTCTTTTGCCTTTCTTTTTTGCATTATTTATTTTATCTGCGTCTTCTTTTTTTATGTAAAAATGTTCTGTATGCATATGATGATCTTCAATATTTTTTTCTTTTACAGGTCTAAATGTTCCTATTCCTACATGAAGCGTAACATTTGCAATTTCTATTCCTTTTTCTTCTATTTTTTTCAAAAGCTCTTCTGTAAAGTGAAGTCCCGCTGTTGGTGCAGCACTTGAACCTAAATATTTTGCATAAACTGTTTGGTATCTATCATTATCTTTTAATGATTCATGTATGTATGGTGGAAGTGGCATAAGTCCTATTTTATCAAGTATTTCATTAAATATTCCATTATAATCAAATCGAACTTTTCTAGTTCCGTCTTCTAGAATTTCTAATATTTCTGCTTTTAGTAATCCATCACCAAATATTACTTTTGCTCCAATATGAAGTTTATTTCCTGGTCTTACCATACACTCCCATATATCGCCTTCAATATTATTTAAAAGTACAAATTCAACATTTGCTCCAGTTTCCTTTTTTCCATAAAGTCGCGCTGGAAGTACTTTTGTATTATTTCTAACTAAGCAATCTCCGGGTTCTAAATAATCTATTATATCTTTAAATACTTTATCTTCAAAAGATTTCGTATTTCTATCTAAAACTAATAATCTAGATTCATCTCTATTTTTTATTGGTACTTGTGCTATTAACTCTTCTGGTAAATCATAGTTAAATTCAGTTAGTTCCATTATATTTTTGCCTTAAATATTAATTAAGTCCTTTCTATATTTTTTTATTTATTTTCTGATATTTTTACTAATTCATTAAAATCCTTTCTATTTTATCAAAATATTCTTCTATTTTCAATAGTTATAGTTGATTTTCATAATTTGTTTTGGGAAATTTTAAGACTCTAAATTTTTAATTGAAGTTAACAATATTCCATATTTTACCACATAATATTTTTATTTTCAAGTATTTTATTAAATTTTTTATAAATTTGCATTTTAAGAGAGTGTATTTGAAATGTTTTCCAAATACACTCTCTTTTTATTATATTTAATTATCTAATACATTTTTGCATCTTGGGCAAAGTCCATCTTCAGTATGTTCATCAAACATCCAGCAACGTTCACATTTTTCACCATCTGCGTGTTCAACTTTAACACCAAGTTTAACTTCTAACTTTCTATTATTTTGTTCTATTTTTAAGCCTGATACAATTAATACAGTTTTTATTAATTCTTCATTTTCCTTTAGGAATTTATATTCATCATTTTCTGCATAAATTGTAACTTTAGCATCTAATGAATTTCCTATTATTTTTTCTGCTCTCTTTAATTCTAATTCTTTTGCAACAATATTTTTAACCTTTATGATTTCTTCCCATTTATCACTTAATTTTTCGTCGTCCCACTTATCATTAGCTGTTGGATAATCTGTAAGCATTGGGCTTTCTACATTTTCATTTTTTGTATGTCTCATTACTTTCCAGATTTCTTCTGCCGTAAATGGTATCATAGGTGTAAGTATTTTTACTAATGATTGTAAAATATAATACATTGTTGTTTGTGCTGCTCTTCTTGCTTTTGAATCAGCTTTTTCTGTATATAATCTATCCTTTATAATGTCTAAATAGAAGTTACTCATATCAACTACGCAGAATTGATTTATATCATGATAGCAGTTTCCAAAATTATAATTATCATAATCTCTTATGCAATCTTTAATTAATTTATTTAATCTTGTTAATGCCCATTTATCAATTTCTTGTAAATCTTCATATTCTACAACATCTTTATCTGGATCAAAATCTGAGGTATTTCCTAAAATGTATCTTGCTGTATTTCTTATTTTTCTATAAACATCTGATATACCTTTTAATATATCATCTGATAAGTTTACATCCATTGAATAATCTGATGATAATGCCCAAAGTCTTAAAATATCTGCACCAAATTTATTTGATACATCTATTGGTGATACACCATTTCCTAAGCTTTTTGACATTTTTCTACCTTGACCATCCACAACAAATCCACAACATAGTACTTCTTTATATGGAGCTATACCATTTACTGCAACTGATGTAAGAAGTGATGATTGGAACCATCCTCTATATTGGTCATTTCCTTCAAGATAAAGGTCTGCTGGATAATCTAATCCTCTTTCTACTAATACGCTTTGATGTGTAGAACCTGAGTCAAACCAAACATCCATAATGTCTTTTTCTTTAGTAAACTCAGTACATCCACATTTTGGACATTTTGCTCCTTCTGGCATTAAATCTTTTGAATCCATATCCCACCAAGCATTTGTACCTTTTTCTTTTACTATCTCTTTAATCTTTTCTATAGATTCTTCTGTAACATAAGGTTCTTCACAATCTTTGCAGTAGAATATTGGAAGTGGAACTCCCCAAGTACGTTGTCTTGAAATGCACCAGTCATTTCTTCCTTCAATCATACCTGTCATTCTCTCCTCTCCCCAATCAGGATGCCATTTTACAGTTTTTATTGCTTCTAAAACTTCTTTTCTAAATCCATCTACTGATGCAAACCATTGTGGTGTTGCTCTAAAGATTATTGGCTTTTTACATCTCCAGCAATGTGGATATGAGTGAGAAATTGGAACTTGTTTTAAAAGATAACCATTTTCATCTAACCATTTTGTTATTTCTTTATTAGATTTTGCATAGAACATTCCTGCAAATATTCCTGCATCTTCTGTTTGATGTCCTTTATTATCAATTGCGGCTATCATAGGAAGCTTATCTTTTAAACCTTGTAAATAGTCTTCTTTACCATAAGCAGGAGCTGTATGAACAGCACCAGTACCTTCTACTAAATCAACATTTACTGTTGTTTCACTTCCTAAAACAACTTTTGATGTTCTATCCATAAATGGGTGCTTGCAAAGAATTCCTTCAAGCTCCTCTCCCTTAAATGTCTTTACTGTTTTATAATCTTCTATTTCAAAGATTTTCATAACTTTTTCAGTTAATTCTGTTGCAATTATTATTTTTTCTTTTCCAATATCTATTATGCTATATTCAAAGTCTGTTCCTATTGTAATACCAGTATTTCCAGGAAGTGTCCAAGGAGTTGTTGTCCATATTACAAAAGATGTGTCTTTTTTATCAAATAATCCTTTTGAATCTTCTACTGGAAATTTAACATATATAGATTCTCCAGTTACATCTTTATATTCAATTTCTGCCTCTGCTAAAGCTGTTTCACAATCAGTACACCAATAAACAGGCTTCAAACCTTTATAGATGTAACCCTTTTTATACATATCTCCAAATACACCAATTTGTCTTGCTTCCATCTTTGGATCATAAGTTATATATGGATTATCCCATTCTCCAAGTACACCTAAACGTTTAAATCCTTCTGTTTGTATATCTTTATATTTTTTAGTAAATTCCTTGCAAGTATTTCTAAATTCAGTTACTGGTATTTTATCTCTATCTAGCCCTAATTTTTCAATTGCTTTCTTCTCTGTAGGCATTCCGTGTGTATCATATCCTGGTACATAAGGAGTATAAAAGCCTTTCATTGATTTATATCTAACTATTGTATCTTTTAAAATTTTATTTAAAGCATGTCCTGCATGTATCTCACCATTTGCATAAGGAGGTCCATCATGTAAAACAAAATGCTTTTTTCCTTTATTTTTATCCAAAACTTTTTCATATAAATTATTTTCAAACATTTCTTTTTGGATTTCTGGTTCTTTTTCTGGTAGATTTCCTCTCATTGGGAATTCTGTTTTTGGCAAATTAAGTGTTGCGCTATAATCCTTTTTTTCTTCGTTACTCATA